>JAGCRJ010000300.1 GCA_017964745.1 Lachnospiraceae bacterium | reverse complement strand
GGTCTTCGTCTGCATCGGACTGTCCATCCTTTTCTTCCTTCTTTCGATCGCAATGTCCAAGGGTACTGTGATCCTGACACGTAAGATATTTGTCGGATTCAAGACTATGTTTGTGGGTAAGGAGGCATGAGATGAAAAGATCGACAAGCTGGCTCATCGCAGGCCTTGTGTTTTTCTTTGCGGGCGTGATCATCTTTGGGATCGCATCCGCTTTGATGGGATTTGATTATACGCAGATGGGATTGTATGTTTCCGGAGGTTTCATACATTGATAACTGTTTTCTACAGCGTGACCCTTGCGGCGGCGCTTATATGTACAACCATATATATGTACATGTGGCATAAGCATTTCGATACGAACTTTACGCTTATCTTTACGTTCGTACCTGTTGCTTGTGTCGGATATTTCTTTTCGGCAATTTCACAGACCCTGGGTGAAGCTCTTTTCGCCCAGAGGATCATGTATCTCGGCGCATGTTTTCTTCAGCTCTTCATTGTGGAGAGTATCTTCAATCTGTGTAAGATAGAGATCGGCAAATGGATCAGGACCGGAATGTTCCTTGTCATTTCGGCCGTATATGCACCGGTACTTACCATCGGCTTCAATTCTTCTTTTTACAGAAATGTATCATTCGAGATAATAGACGGACACGGAGTCCTGACGAGGGAATACGGACCCGCACATACCGCGATGTATGCAATGTACTTTGTCTTTTTTGTGATAGGTATGTCAGCCATATTCTACACATGGATCAAAAAGAGACAGGTTTCGAGGACTGTCCTCAGCCTACTTGTTCTTCCGTATGTCATAACGGTTCTCTGCTTTTTCGTTCTCAGAAAGATCATTCCGGGTATCGATCTCGTGCCTGCCGGTTATGTCATGGCCCAGGTTATCTATCTTGTCATCGCCTACAGGGTCAATCTTTACAATGTCAGTGACACCGTCATCGATTCGATGCTTCGAGACCGCGAGATAGGATACATGTCCGTTGATTTCAGACGCAGATTCCTCGGATGCAACGGTGCCGCGGAAAAGATCGTTCCCGAACTTAAGGACAAGATCATCGATGAGGTTCTCGGCTACAAGCCTGCGGAAAGAAAGATCCGTCATTTCATCGATAAATTCGAAAAGGATGAAAAAGAAAATACATCACTTTTCACACTTCACAGTGAGTCCGGAGATCTCGATGATGACATGATCTTCAAAGTGGATGTGGGATACCTGTACGACGGAAGCAGAAAGCGCGGGTATATAATCACATTTACCGATGATACCGCAAACAGAAAGTACATCCGCCTGCTCGATACATATAATGAAAAGCTGCAGAGCGAAGTGCAGGAAAAGACGGCGCATATCGTCGAGATGCATGACAATCTGATCATGAGTCTCGCGATGATGGTTGAAAGCCGTGACAATTCAACCGGCGGTCACATCAAGCGTACGAGCGAGGGTGTAAGGATCCTCATCGAAGAGATCCTTGCGGAAAAAGCGATGGATCTCGATCCCGAATTCTGCGGTGACGTCATCAAGGCGGCTCCCATGCACGATCTCGGCAAGATCGCGGTAGACGATGCGGTCCTGAGAAAGCCCGGAAAGTTCACGGACGAAGAATATAACGAAATGAAAAAGCACGCCGCCGAGGGTGCGCGTGTTATCCATGAGATCCTTTTGAACACAGAGGACGAGTCCTTCAAGGTAGTTGCGGAAAACGTCGCTCATTACCATCACGAAAGATGGGACGGATCAGGCTATCCGGAAGGCCTTAAGGGTGAAGATATTCCCACCGAGGCACGTATCATGGCGATCGCCGATGTATACGACGCCCTCGTTTCAAAGCGTGTCTACAAGGATGCTTTCGATTTCGAAAAAGCGGACCGCATCATAATGGAGGGCATGGGCACCCAGTTCGATCCCGCCCTTGAGAAGATCTACGTAAACGCCCGCCCGAAGCTCGAGGAATATTACAAAAACCAGAGCTGATCCTTCGCCCGCAATTTATTTCGATTTTTTTCACCTTCCCCCTAAACTAAATATTCAATTTATCCGATATACATCTTGTAAGGAGAAGTCTACCCAGCGTTTTCGGAAAGACGCTGGAAGCGGATTTACGAATACGCCTAGGCATGGATGCAAAAAACAGCACCCATGCTTTTTGTATGACACAATGTCAACAAAAAACGCTGTTATTTTTCGGTAAAATCGGATATAATAAATTGATTATTTATGTAAAGATTTATCCGAAAGGGGTTTTAAAGAAATGGCAGCACTGGACATTGGTATCGATCTCGGAACGGCTTCCGTTCTGGTTTATATAAAGGGCAAGGGCGTTGTCCTCAAGGAGCCCTCGGTAGTAGCTATAGATAAGAACACCAAGAAGGTCAAGGCGATCGGCGAAGACGCAAGACTTATGCTCGGACGTACACCCGCCAACATCGTAGCCGTAAGACCTCTCAAGCAGGGAGTTATCTCGGATTACCAGGTAACCGAGAAGATGATGAAATACTTCGTACAGAAGGCGGTAGGACACAGGCTCCTCAGAAAGCCCAGGATCGCCGTCTGCGTACCCTCCGGAGTTACCGAAGTCGAGAAGAAGGCGGTTGAGGATGCGGCTTACCAGGTAGGCGCAAGAGAGACCCTCATCATCGAGGAGCCCATCGCGGCAGCGATCGGTGCGGGAATCGACATCTCCAAGCCCTGCGGCAATATGATCGTTGACATCGGCGGCGGTACAACCGATATCGCAGTCATCTCACTCGGAAGCGCAGTAGAGAGTGCATCCCTCAAGGTTGCGGGAGACGATTTCAACGACGCGATCGTTAAGTACATGAGAAAGAATCACAGCCTCAGCATCGGTGAAAGAACCGCTGAGGATGTAAAGATCAAGATAGGAACATGCTTCAGAAGACCTGAAGTCGACAAGATGGAAGTCAAGGGTCGTCACATCGTAAAGGGACTTCCCACATCCATCGAGGTTACAAGTGAAGAGATGGAAGAGGCACTTGAGGATTCCACCAACAGCATTGTTGAGGCTATCCACTCCGTGCTTGAGAGAACTCCCCCCGAGCTTTCCGCAGATATCGCAGACCGCGGCATCGTTCTTACCGGAGGCGGTTCGCTCTTAAGAGGCCTTGAAGATCTCATCACCGACCGTACCGGAATCACCTGTATGACTGCGGAGGATCCCATGACCGCGGTTGCGATCGGTACCGGAAAGTATGTCGAGTTCATCTCAACCTTCAGAAGCTCCATCGAGTAAGGCTTCCGGCCCGGGCAATGCTCTGAGGCCTGAAGTACAGCAGACAGCTCAGGAGAGGATTTATGGTCAAGGGATTATATACAGCTTATACGGGAATGATCAACGAGCAGAACCGTATGGACGTTCTCAGTAACAATATGGCCAACGTCACGACCGTCGGCTTCAAAAAGGAAGGCTCAACGAGCCAGACCTTTGACGAAGTACTCGATCTTAAGATCAAGGATTCGACTGTGGGCTATAATCTCGCAACCAGGGAAGGCTATAACAGCAGAGGTGTCAAGATAGGTGAGAATTACACCGACTGGTCCCAGGGTTCGTTCAGGATCACCGGCAATACCTACGACATCGCGATAGGCGGAGACGGATTCTTCGCAATAGAATTTACCAACAAGGCCGGACAGACCAGCACCAAGTATTCGAGAGCCGGTGAATTCCAGCTCGACGAAACCGGAACCATCGTTACACACGAAGGAGATTATCTCCTCGATACGAACGGAAGACATATCACCATCGATCCGTTAAAGGAAACAACGATCGACAGGGCGGGAAGGGTAATGCAGGACGGAAGGGTCCTCGCAACCATCCAGCTTCAGGATTTCGAGAATTACGATTATCTGAAAAAGTACGGCGAGACCTATTGGGAGCCGATCGAAGGCGCACAGTTCAAGAAGGCATCGGGCCAGCTCTACAGCGGATACCTCGAGGCATCGAATGTGCAGACCGTAACCGAGATGGTAAATCTCATCACCATCTCAAGACAGTACGAGAGTAACCAGAAAGTGATCCAGACTATCGATTCGACTCTTGAAAAAGCAGTCAATCAGGTTGGTAAAGTCTGATAGTTAGTTTCTTAAGGAGGAAGATATGGTAAGAAGTTTATGGACCGGCGCAACCGGAATGCTCGCTCAGCAGACCAGTCTCGATACTATCGCTAATAACCTTGCCAATGTCAACACGACCGGATTCAAATCCCAGTCCGTTGAATTCAAGAACCTGCTCTATCAGACACTCCAGACCAAGACCACATCCGCAAACGGCGATACCAAGCCCGGCAGCGCGCAGGTTGGTCTCGGAACCAGAGTATCTTCGCTTAATACAAGCTTTACGCAGGGCGCGTTCTTCGCATCCGAATCACCCACCGCATTCGCCATCGGCGGATCGGGCTTCTTCGGAGTAAAGGGTGCTGACGGAACAACCTACTATACCAGAAACGGAAACTTCGGATGGACCCTCGCTTCAAACGGAGGCAACATGCTCGCAACAAGCGACGGATATCCCGTTCTCGATACAAGCGGAAACCCCATCATTCTCGATTCGAAGTACGTGACCAGCAGGATCACCGTTACAAGCGACGGACAGATCTGCTATCCCGATGAAAAGAATAACCCCCAGCCCATCGGAAAGACGATCGGACTGTGGCAGTTCAATAACCCCGTAGGTCTTAACCGTGAAGGCGAGACTCTTTTCAAAGAGACCGCAGCAAGCGGAAGACCCATCAACGAGGCTACCGACAGGAATCTCAAAAAGAGTACCGTTAACCAGGGTTACCTTGAAGGCTCCAACGTTCAGGTCGCTGATGAGATGGTCAACATGATCACCACCCAGAGAGCTTACGAACTCAACTCCAAGGTAATAACCACTTCCGACACTATGCTTGAGGAAGCCAACAATCTCAGGAGATAATTAAATGGATATGTCGGGCATCTCTAATCTTACAGATTATTACACTTCCGTTACCGGACAGGCCAAGGCAACGGAGCTTGCAAACTCACTGTCGAACAAGGCTGAACATGCCAAAACCGACGATGAGCTGATGAGCGTATGCAAGCAGTTTGAAAGCTACCTGCTCGAGCAGGTCTTTAAGAACATGGACAAGACCGTTATAAGAAACGGTGATGAAAGTAAAGATTCTTCTACAGAAAATCTTGTGGATTATTTCAAAGGTCAGGCTCTCCAGGAACTTTCCGCCCAGTCGACCGAAACGCAGGGACTCGGGATTGCGCAGCAGCTTTACGAGCAGCTCCGCCGCAATTACGGTCTCGATGAAAATTCCATTCCCGCAGATCAGGTTGTATCTATGAACGCTCGTAAGAATTAAGGATCTTGGATTTTTCTGAAAAAGCAACAATAAAAGGATATGTGGACCATGTCATCTTTGAGAGCCGCGAAACCGGGTTTAAGGCGCTGGCTCTCATTTCCGATGGTTTCGATGAGACGGTGGTCGGACGCATGCCCGACGTATCGAAGGGTGACACGGTCGAGGTCACGGGTGAGTATACGGATCACCCGCGTTTCGGCGTGCAGCTTAAAGTCTCATCCTATAAGATAATCCCGCCTGCGGATTCACAGGCGATGGAAAGATATCTTGCTTCGGGTGCTGTCACGGGAGTGGGTGAAAAGCTCGCTTCGAGGATCGTCAGCAAATTCGGTGACGATACCTTCAGGATCATAGAAGAGGAGCCCGAAAGGCTTGCCGAGATCAAGGGCATCAGTAAAAGGAAAGCCATGGAGATCGCAGTCGCCATGGAGGAAAAGAAGGACCTCCGCGATGCGATGGTAACGATGCAGGGACTCGGTATCTCCCAGACCATGGCGGTAAGGATATATGACAATTACGGACCGGAGTATGTAACGGTCCTTCGCACCAACCCTTATAAGCTTGCGGAGGATATCCGCGGAATAGGCTTTAAGACGGCGGATGAGATCGCGTTCAAAGAGGGAATGGATCCCGCAAGTGAGGACCGCTGTAAAGCTGCGCTCATGTATGTCCTTTCCGAAAGCTCTGCCGAAGGCCACTGCTACCTTCCCGAGGACATGCTCGTGAGGATGACAACCGAGCTTCTCGGCGAAGAGCATGCTGACGTTCCTGCTTCCCTCAAGGATATGGTCCACGCCGGAAAGCTTAAGAGGGACAAAGACAGGATCTATCTGCCCGCGTTTTACTTTGCCGAGCTTTCCTGTGCAAGGATGCTTGCGGAAAAGAACATCCCGATGATGAAGGATCTCCCCGGTATGGATGAAAAGATCGACCGCGACATCGAGAGGATCGCGGAGGCGAACGGAATGCAGGCCGATCCTTTACAGATAAGTGCGGTTCGCGAATGCATCAAGAACGGTCTCTTTATCCTGACGGGAGGACCCGGAACCGGAAAGACCACGACCATAAATATGATAATCAGGTATTTTCTGGAT
>JAGCRJ010000299.1 GCA_017964745.1 Lachnospiraceae bacterium | reverse complement strand
GGATCCCATGCCGTATATCCTCTTGCTTCGAAGGTTGCTCTCAAGCCGCCCGAAGGGAAGGAAGATGCATCGGGCTCACCCTGAATGAGCTCTTTGCCTGAGAATTCCATTATGACACTTCCGTCAGGTGAAGGAGAGATAAAGGAATCGTGCTTTTCCGCTGTGATTCCGGTAAGGGGCTGGAACCAGTGAGTGAAGTGTGTTGCACCCTTTTCAAGTGCCCATTCCTTCATAGCCTGTGCGACCGATTCCGCTACCTTGGAGTCAAGCTTGCTGCCTTCATCGATGGTCTTTCTGAGTGATGCATAGACCTTGGAAGAAAGTCTTGATCTCATCTGACGATCGTCAAATACGAGTGATCCAAAAAGTTCCGGTACTGAATGTGTTTCCATAACATGTTCCTCCTTAATTTTGGAAACAAAAAAGACAAAAGCGCCTTTTTTGTATGTTTACAAAAAAGACGCCTTTGCCTTTTCATCTGTTAAGATACTACCGCAAATTTCCGTTGTCAAGAAATAATACGGATATTTTTTTAATTGTTTTCTGTTCCGTAAAAAGACTGATCAATTATCGGAACGGAATTCAAATACTACGGACTGATGTGAAGGATCATTATGATCTCCCCAGCAGATTCCGCCGTCTACAAAGTAGAAATTAACCGAACCGTCATCATATACCAGATACTGGTTCTCCTGCGTAGGATCAACCATTTCGCACTCCCACATCTCACCGTCATCGCAGAAAAGAAATTCGGAATCATCATCAAAGTATGTGTAATATTCCCAAATATATCCTATATTGTCAACTATCATGCTCTGGATATGTACATGGTAACTGCCGTCTCCTTCATCAGTTATCTGCATCCAGTAACTGCCGTCGTCGACTCCCCATATTCCGAGGAAGTAATAAGGCGAAACATCTCCTCTGCCTTCGCCGACGGGCTCGGAAACAGCTGAATCGTTGCGTACAAAGTGAAGTGCACCGTCCTGGCCCGAGTAGATATCGGTGGGATTCATATCATCAAGATCTGCGGCAAACGATTCCCAGATATCACCGTTCTCATCATAGAAAGTATACCAGTATGAAGCGGTTCCGTCGGGATGATCTTCGGTTGTGATCTCAATCCTTCCGCTTACAGAGCCGAGAAGAGACATGTCTTCAAGATCATAATTATATGTGTGACCGTTACAGTAGATGTTGAGATAAGTGGGATCCATTCCGGCATCCGCGTCTGTCCATTCTCCTATGAGACCGCTGAGAAGCTCCTGAACCTCATATTCGGATATAACCGGCTGATCATAGTCTTCATCGTATCCGGTTAAATCGTCCTTGTCGTAATCATCTTCGATGTCATCAATTCCGGTATCCGGTCCGTCTGCGGCAGATTCGCTTCCGCAGCCCGCAAGCAATGCGCCGCTTAAAGCGCATGCACAGATCATCATTAACAATTTCTTTTTCATAAATATTCCTCCCAAAAGAAACTCGGCAATAGAGCCGGTAAACACTTTTGACATTCTAACACTGTTTACCGGCTCATAATATATACTTTTAGGATAGTCTTTATGAAATTATCGTAGCAGTCCGTCATCCGTAGGTTTTCAGGATATTTTCCGCGGTTTCCTTCTTGCTCAGACACAGATCCATTGCCTGCTTCTGGATATATCTGTGGGCATTTTCCTCCGTCATGTGACAGCTCTTTATGAGTGCCCATTTAGCCCTGTTGACGAGTCTTATCTCTTCCATCTTCTCTTCAAGCGAAACGGTCTTTTTCTTGATGCGTCTGAGCCTCTCCCTGATGCTGCACATGACTCCGAGCATCTCATCGAGGCGGTTTACTTCCAGAGGCTTTTTAATTACCATGACGCCTCTGGGTGTGAGCGAGGAACTTATCTCATCATACATATCGCTCCTTACCAGGATGAGACATACCCTCTCACTTTCGGTACAGACGTCGATCGCGAATTTTCTTCCGAAGTCATCGGGAAGAGGAGCGTTGATGAATACAAGGTCGAAGTCTTCATCGACCATTCTCCTCTGTGCCTTGGCAATGCTGTCCACAACAACTACCGGATCGTATTTTCCTCCGGACAATTCCTGTCTCAGCGCATTATTTATTTTTTCCGATGCCGATACCAGCAGCACGCTGTAAACATGTTCAGCAGGTGTCATTTATTTCTCTGCTCTCTTAAGATATGAGGATAAGATCTCTTCGGGCACATACTTCTTGATGAATTCGCTTGTCTGTGCAAGTTCTGCCGCATCCTTGAGGGATGAGGGGAGCTTTGCAAGGGAAGGATTCTTTTCGCCGTCGGCGTAAAGATTGGTCTCGATTGCTGTGGGAGGAACAAGTCCGTTCTCAAGTCCCTCGAGTCCCGCATATATGAGAAGTCCGAATGCAAGATAGGGATTGGCTGAAGGATCGGGGGATCTGAGCTCAGCCCTCACATATTCACCGGAAGCTGCGGGGATCCTGATGAGTGCGGAACGGTTTTCCTTGGCCCATGAGATATACTCAGGTGCCTTGGATGAACCGAGTCTGTTGTATGAACCCTTGCTCGGATTAAGGAACAGTGTCATGTCGGCAACATTCTTAAGTATGCCTGCAACAACGGGTTCAAAGGATACATTCTCTTTTCCCTTTGCTACGGAGAAATTGATATGCATTCCGTTACCGGCTTTTCCCTCAACGGGCTTGGGTGAAAAGTCCGCAGTAGCACCGTTTCTGTTGGAGATCGCGCTTACAACGCTCCTGAAGGTCATCGCATCATCAGCGGACTTGAGCGCATCGCAGTATCTGAAATCGATCTCATTCTGCCCGGGACCTTCTTCATGATGCGAGCTTTCGGCAAGTATTCCCATCTGCTCGAGAGTTATGCAGATCTCTCTTCTGATATTCTCGCATCTGTCCGCGGGACCGATATCCATATAGCTTGCATTGTCATAAGGAATGCCGGTATTCTCTCCCTCCATATCGTTACGGAAAAGATAGAATTCGGATTCGGTACCGAAACGGAATGTGTATCCCTTCTTAGCCGCAGCATCGACCGCCCTGCCAAGGAATCCTCTCGCATCGCATGCAAAAGGAGTTCCGTCGGGCCAGGTGATATTGCAGTACATCCTGACAACCCTTCCGTGCTCGGGTCTCCAGGGAAGTACGGCAAGCGTCGACGGATCGGGATGAAGGAACAGATCCGATTTGGCATCTATATCAAATCCTTCCACCGACCACGCATCGATGGCGATTCCCTCGCTGAACGCCCTGTCCAGCTCGGTGGGCATTATCGATACATTCTTATGTCTTCCGAATACGTCGCAGAATGCAAGACGGATGAACTTGACGTCTTCTTCTTCGACGAACATTTTTACTTCCTGATCTGTGTAATTCATATTACCTCCCGGTACCTGTTAAGAAAAAAAGAGCACATTTCACCAAAGACCTTTTGTCTTTTTGAAATGAACGCCATTGCTCATATGCAACATTTATACAGCATAAGAGCCCATTATGTCAAGAAT
>JAGCRJ010000298.1 GCA_017964745.1 Lachnospiraceae bacterium | reverse complement strand
ATCGGAATGATCGGTGTTGACGGTGCTCTTTACAAGTCGATGGAATTCGCCGGTCCCGGCGTTGCATCACTTTCAATGGATGACAGATTCACCATTGCCAACATGGCTATCGAAGCGGGCGGAAAGAACGGTATCTTCCCCGTTGATGATAAGACCGTTGAGTATCTTAACGAGCATGCTACCAGAATGTACACCGCATTTGAAGCAGATGCCGATGCAGAGTACGATCAGGTCATAGATATCAACCTTTCCGAACTTAAGGCAACCGTATCATTCCCTCATCTTCCCGAGAATACCCATACGATCGATGAGATCCATAAGGACGGCGATATCAAGATTGACCAGGTCGTCATCGGTTCATGTACGAACGGACGTATCTCCGATATGAGGATCGCTGCGGATATTCTTAAGGGAAAGCATGTCGCAAAAGGCATCAGGGTCATCGTTATCCCCGCTACCCAGGCAGTTTACATGCAGTGCCTTGAAGAGGGACTTCTTAAGATCTTCATCGAGTCCGGTTGCGTTGTTTCCACACCCACCTGCGGTCCCTGCCTCGGCGGATACATGGGAGTTCTTGCCCAGGGTGAGAGATGCGTATCTACCACCAACAGAAACTTCGTGGGACGTATGGGACACGTTGAGTCAGAGATTTATCTTGCGTCACCCGCTGTAGCTGCCGCAAGTGCCATAAAGGGCTTCATTGCTTGCCCTGCAGATCTGTAATAAAAGGAGAGTAATAATGGATAACGCTAAAGGCAGAGTATTTAAATACGGTGACAATGTGGACACCGATGTAATAATTCCCGCAAGATACCTTAATTCCTCCGATCCCGCAGAGCTTGCAACACACTGCATGGAGGATATCGATAAGGATTTCACCAAGAAGGTTAACAAAGGTGATATCATCGTTGCTTCGAAGAATTTCGGATGCGGATCTTCAAGAGAGCATGCCCCCATTTCCATCAAGGCATCCGGTGTATCCTGTGTTATCGCTGAAACCTTCGCAAGGATCTTTTACCGCAATGCGATCAATATAGGACTTCCGATAATCGAGTGTCCCGAGGCTTCCAAGAATATCGATGCGGGTGATGAGGTTGAGATTGATTTCAACACTGGTATCATCACCGATATCACCAAGGGAACATCCTATCAGGGACAGGCATTCCCCGAGTTCATGCAGAAGCTTATCGCCGCAGGCGGACTGGTTAACTTCATCAACGAAGGAAAGTGATCGGAGAGAAAAGTGTTTGCTTTCGTAGAAGGAATTCTTGATCTTCTCGAAGCCGATATGTGCGTTGTTGATATCGGCGGTCTCGGCATAAATGTGAACATCACATCCAGATGTTCTCTGGAGATCGGATCCGTTGGAGATCATGTAAAACTTTATACCTATACCCAGGTTGCCGAGGATACATTCCAGCTTTACGGTTTTTCCGATCGCGACGAGCTCGATATGTTCAAAAAGCTGATCTCCGTATCCGGTGTCGGACCCAAGAGTGCACTGTCACTTCTTTCCGTGATGGATGCGGATTCGATAAGGTATGCCGTTATAAGTGATGATATTAAGGCTCTTTCCAAGGCAAAGGGAATATCGGCCAAGACCGCGGGCAAGATCATTATCGAGCTAAAAGGCAAAGTCGATCTTTCCGATGAAAGCCTTGCTTCCAAATTTGCATCTGGACCCAAGCCTGTTATCAAAGCGGATCTCGGAAGAGAAGAAGCCGATGCACTTGCCGCACTTGTTTCACTCGGCTATTCCGAGACGGAAAGCACAAAAGCGATCATGGCAGTGGACGGACACGAATCTCTTGATTCAGGTTCCCTGTTATCACTCGCACTTAAGATTCTTTACGGAAAATAATCTGTATGCCCAGAAGTATCGAAACCAATATCACAAATGAAGACAAGCCTGTTGAGCATTCCCTCCGTCCCACAAGGCTGAAGGAATACATCGGACAGGAAGCCATCAAGGAAAGGCTTATCATCCAGATTGAGGCCGCCAAGGCAAGAGGAGAAGCTCTTGACCATATCCTTCTTTACGGTCCTCCCGGACTGGGCAAGACCACTCTTGCGGGCATTATTTCCAACGAGATGGGAACCCATATCAGGATCACTTCCGGTCCTGCTATCGAGAAACCTTCGGAGATGGCTGCGATCCTCAATTCCCTTCAGGAAAGGGATATGCTCTTTATTGATGAGATACACAGACTTAACCGTCAGGTTGAAGAGGTTCTGTATCCTGCGATGGAGGATTTTGCGATCGATGTAATGATCGGCAAGGATTCATCTTCATCCGCAAGAAGTGTCAGACTTCCTTTGCCCCGTTTCACACTTATCGGTGCAACCACAAGGGCCGATATGCTCACGGCTCCCCTCAGGGACAGATTCGGTGAGCAGTTCCATATGGAGTTCTATACACCTGAAGAGCTTGCCGAGGTACTTATGTTCTCATCGGGCAAGCTTTCGGTCGAGATAAAGCATGATGCCGCACTGGAACTTGCAAAAAGAAGCCGCGGGACTCCCCGTATAGCCAACAGAATGCTGAAGCGTGTAAGGGATTACGCTCTGGTCAGATATGACGGCATCATTACTAAGGATATTGCGATAGAGGCTATGGATCTTATGTCCATAGATAAGGTTGGACTCGACAATACCGACAGAAAGATACTCGAGACCATCATAAGGAAGTTTGACGGCGGTCCGGTCGGACTTGATACTCTTGCCGCAGCTACCGGAGAGGATGCGGGAACGATCGAGGATGTATATGAACCCTATCTTCTCAAAAACGGATTTATTATGCGTACTCCGAAGGGAAGAGTTGTTACCGATCTTGCCAGGGACCACCTTGATATGTGGCTCACCTGATATTTGAAATGATATGCCCGTATAGTATATACTTGTCGATAGATGAGGTTTATGTGTTAACTGTCTGAGCGGAGGATTTTATGGCTGACATCAACGAAACACAGGTTATAATCGCAGGAAAAGTACTTACTCTTACAGGATATGAGACTGCCGAATATACCCAGAAGGTTGCCAATTACATCAATAAGAAGATGGACGAGTGCAGAAATGCCGTATCCTTCAGATCTCAGAACAAAGAGACCCAGATGCTCCTTGTTGCATTAAATATCGCAGATGATTATATGAAGATAAGCGAAAAGCTCAATGAAAACGAGCAGCTTATCAAGGATAAGGACACCGAGATCTACAATCTTAAGCACGATATCATCACCATTCAGAGCAGACTTGATAAGGCTGATGATCAGGTAAGGACACTTCAGGATAAGATGGCTGAAAGCTCCAAAAAGCTTATCCAGCTTGATGCTAAGCTCCGTACCAAGGATAAGTCATCCAGGAATTCCGATAAGGATGATGACCGACCCGCAAAAGCGGAAAGCAAGGCAGAAGAGAAAGCCGAGTCCAAGCCGGAGCCCAAACCCGAACCCAAGGCTGAAGTTAAGCCCGAGCCTAAAGCTGAGGTGAAACCCGAGCCTGGGTCTGAAGCAAAGCCCGAACCTAAAGCTGAAGCTCCCAAGGCAGAAAGCAAGCCTGAGCCTCCCAAGGAAGCTCCCAAACCTGAAGCAAAACCCGAGGCAAAAACCGAGGCTCCCAAACCGGAAAGTAAGCCCGAGCTCAAAGCCGAAGCTTCCAAGGCAGAAGATAAGCCTGCTACGGCCGGTTCTGACAGCAGCGTTAAGCCCATGCCCGGTGTGGGACTCAGATCCATCCCCGGTGATAAGGATAAGCCCATTCCATTTCCCTATAAGAAATGACAGATCAGAATAATCTGAAAAAGAATAAAGAAATTGAGCTCCTTGCGCCTGCAGGCAGCAAGGAGTCTTTTTATGCCGGGATCAGAGAGGGTGCCGATGCCGTTTATATGGCATACGAAAAATACGGTGCACTTGCTTATGCCGGCAATTTCGGACTTGAAGATATTGCCGAATGTATTGATTTTGCTCATCTTTACGGCAAGAAGGTCTATCTTACCGTCAATACTCTCGTAAAGGAAAAAGAATTTCCCGAGCTCGAAGAATTTGCCTCTTCGGGTATTCCATCGTTGTCCGACGGACTCATAATCCAGGACCTCGGTGTGGCTTCCTTTTTCAGTGAAAACTATCCTCTGATACCTCTTCATGCCAGTACCCAGATGTCCGTTACGGGACCTGAAGCTGCCGTACTTCTTATGGACAAGGGATTTACAAGAATAGTTCCCGCAAGAGAGCTTTCCTTTGAGGAGATAAGGGATATATACGACAGAACCGGACTTGAGATAGAATGCTTTATACACGGTGCCATGTGCTACAGCTATTCCGGACAATGCCTCTTATCGTCCGTGCTCGGAGGTAGGAGCGGTAACCGCGGAAGATGTGCTCAGCCCTGCAGGCTCAGTTACAGGATCGCAGGCTCACCGAAAGATACGGAGACCTATCCTTTAAGTCTTAAGGATATGTGTACGCTTGAAATACTTCCCCGTATTCTTGAAGCCGGTGTATGTTCTCTCAAGGTTGAAGGCAGGATGAAACCCGCAGCCTATGTTAACGGGGTGATTTCCGTCTACAGGAAATATCTCGACCTTTATCTGTCAGGTAATGAGTATCATGTGGAAAAAGAAGACCTTAAGACCTTATCGGGACTTTATGTCAGGGGCAATCTTTCCCACGGGTATTATGACAGGCATAATTCGAAGGATATGGTGACGATCACAAGTCACGGTTATAACGGATCAGATAAGTTGGATGCTGCTCCGGATGAGATTCCGGAGGATGTTGATAATAAATACGTGCCGAAGATAAAGGTAAGCTTTAAGGCCGATTTCCGTATAGGAAATATAGCCTCATTATCTGCATCTGCCCAAATGCCCGACTGTCGGCACGCATCTGCTTCGGTATCCGGTGATGTGGTAGAAAAGGCTCAGAAGGCATCGGTATCCGCAGAGGACATCAAAAAGTCATTAAAGAAACTCGGAAATACCCCATTTGTTACAGCTGATGATCTTATTGAGATCTTTACAGACGAAGGAATTTTCTATTCACTAAAGGGTATCAATGAACTACGCAGAAATGTTCTTTCCGCGCTTAAAGAAGAACTGAAATTTTCTCCCGTTCAAAATGATCTGTTATCCGATTGCGGAGGCATACCTGTTCCGAGGCTTTACAGAAAATTGCCCGGCTACGGGTATTCCTTCCTTATCAGGACTGAAGACCAGCTTTATGCCTTTTTGAACAGGACCGGAATTCTTGATATGGATTCAGTATCAAGGATCTATTATGAGGAGAGTCTTTTTGCCGATGATAAGAAAGTCCTGATGATCGATGAGATCAAGGAAAAGACAAAGATCCCGGTATTTGCAGCCTGTTCATTCATACGAAGAAAAGGCGACGTTCTTTCCTATATCGAAAAGTATATCGGATCAGGTCTTATAGAAGGGCTTCTTGTCAGAAACCTCGAGGATCTGTCCTATTTCAGCGATAATAATGATATTTCCGTGATCACGGATTTCGGAGTATATGTCTGGAATCATTACGCAGAAAGAACGCTGAACAGCCTTTGCGCCGGTGCAACGCTTCCTCTTGAGTTGTCCAATGCGGAATGCAGGAATCTCAGGAAGAACTCGGATTTTTACGTTGAAAGAGTGATATACGGCAGGGCGCCGCTTATGATAAGCGCAAACTGTATCAGAAAAACTCTCAAATCCTGTACCAAAAAAGACGGATTTGAGACT
>JAGCRJ010000030.1 GCA_017964745.1 Lachnospiraceae bacterium | reverse complement strand
TTCCTCGGCGATGAGCTCAGCGCAATCCTTGATGCCATCGAGAGCGACACTCCTTACAAGGGAACAGAGCAGAAGATCATGAAGCTCGGCGTTGATGTTCTTCCCGCATTCCCCAGAGACAACACCGACAGAAACAGAACTTCACCCTTCGCATTTACCGGCAACAAGTTCGAGTTCAGAAGCCTCGGTTCGTCCAACTCTATCGCCTGTGCGAACATCATGCTCAACACCGTAGTCGCAGAATCACTCAAAACTTACGCTGACAGACTTGAGGGAGCAGAGGACTTTGAGAAGACCCTTCACGAGATGATCAAGAAGACCATCGCCGATCACAAGAGGATCCTCTTTAACGGAAACGGCTACGACGATGCATGGGTCAAGGAAGCAACCGAGGTAAGGGGTCTTTGCAACTACAGGACCACTCCCGACTGCATGCCTCACATCCTCGATGAGAAGAATGTCAAGGTTCTTACCGGTCACGGTGTGTTCACCGAAAAAGAGATCGAATCCAGATGCGAGATCATGCTCGAGAATTACTGCAAGCAGGTTCGCATCGAGGCCAACACCATGATCGACATGGCATACAGACAGGTCCTTCCGGCAGTCACCGCATATGCGGATAAGCTCTCCGAGACGGTCGCTGCAAAGAAAGCTGTTACGGGATCTCTCGCATGCTCCTATGAGACAACCGTCATCTCCAGACTTTCCGTTCTTGCGGATCAGATCTATGAAAGGACCGGAGAGGTTGAAAAAGCAGTCATATCCCTCGCAAATGCTTCGGATATCATCGCTGAGAGCGCTGCCATAAGAGATGATCTTCTTCCCAAGATGGGAGAACTCAGAGCAGCTGTCGATGAGGCTGAAACACTCGTATCATCAAAGGATTGGCCTTATCCTTCATACGGCGACATGCTCTTCTCCGTAAGATGATCATGTAATTATATGAAAGCGGTCGGACAGGCTCTTAGCCTGCCCGACCGATAACGTTTTTAAGAAATACCTTACAAAGGCGGTAATCATGACAAAATATATCTTCGTAACAGGCGGTGTTGTGTCCGGTCTCGGAAAAGGAATAACTGCGGCTTCACTCGGAAGACTTCTCAAAGCGAGAGGTCTTAAGGTTGCCGCACAGAAGCTGGATCCGTATATCAACGTAGATCCCGGAACCATGAGTCCCTACCAGCATGGAGAGGTCTATGTTACGGAGGACGGTGCGGAGACCGATCTCGATCTCGGACATTATGAGAGATTCATCGATGAGGATCTCAATAAATATTCAAACCTTACCTCCGGAAGGGTTTACTGGAATGTGCTCAACCGCGAAAGAAGGGGTGAGTATCTCGGATCGACCGTACAGATAATTCCCCACATCACCGATGAGATCAAGGATTTTGTCTACCGCGTCGGCAAGAAAACAAATGCGGATGTCGTTATCACGGAGATCGGCGGAACGGTAGGTGACATCGAATCCCAGCCCTTCATCGAAGCCGTAAGACAGATCTCACTCGAGGTCGGAAGGGAGAACAGCCTTTTCATCCACGTTACACTTGTTCCTTTCCTTCACGGCTCCGACGAGCATAAATCAAAGCCCACCCAGCACTCCGTCAAGGAACTTCAGGGAATGGGTATCTCCCCGAACATCCTGATCCTCAGATGCGATGAGCCCCTGGAGGATGAGATCTTCAAGAAGATCGCACATTTCTGCAATGTAAAGGAAGACTGCGTAATAGAAAACATCACCCTTCCCATCCTGTACGAAGCACCTCTTATGCTCGAGGACTCCGGTTTTTCAAAGATCGTATGCAGGGAACTGGGTATCGAAGCGGCCGAACCCGATCTCGATCACTGGAGAAAAATGGTCGAGAGTATTAAGAATCTTAAAAAGACCGCGGTCGTCGGTCTTGTCGGAAAATACGTACAGCTCCATGATGCGTATCTGTCCGTTGCGGAAGCACTTAAGCATGCCGGATATGAGAATGAAGCAAAGGTACAGATCAGGTGGATCGATTCCGAGAAGATCACCGAAGAAAACGTTGAGGAAACCTTTAATGGCATAGACGGCATCATCGTTCCCGGAGGCTTCGGGGACAGAGGCATCGAGGGAATGATCACTTCCGCAAAATATGCGAGGACCCACGGCCTTCCTTATTTCGGAATATGCCTCGGAATGCAGATAGCGGTAATCGAATATGCAAGAAATGTACTCGGAATAGAGGATGCAAATTCCGGAGAATTCGATGAGCTCTGCGCACACAAGGTAATAGATTTCATGCCCGGACAGAGCGATACGATAAACAAGGGAGGAACCTTAAGACTCGGTGCATATCCCTGTATGATCAGGGAAGGAAGCAGGCTCCGGGAGTTCTACGGTAAGGATGAGATATCCGAGCGACACCGCCACAGATATGAGTTCAACAATGACTTCAGGGATCAGTTTGAAAAGGCCGGTGCCGTATTTGCGGGAACATCTCCGGACAACCGCCTCGTAGAGGAGATGGAACTTCCGGAAGCGGGATTTTACCTGGGAGTACAGTATCATCCCGAATTCAAATCAAGACCCGACAAGGCTCATCCTCTTTTCAAGGGATTTATCAGGGAGGTATGCAAACACAATGGCAATTCATGAAGAGTGCGGAGTATTCGGAATAATCGGCAGTCGCAGAAATGACATTGCCAGGGATGTATATCACGGGCTTTATGCTCTCCAGCACAGGGGTCAGGAAAGCTGCGGTATCGTCGTAAACGATGACGGTGTCTTTTCCGCTCACAAGGAACTGGGGCTCGTGGGAGAAGTATTCGGAGAAACCGAGCTGAATGCGCTTCCCGGCGGATGCATGGCTATCGGTCATGTAAGATACGGTACTACCGGTGGTAATACAAAGAGCAATATCCAGCCCATGGTAGTCAGTCACCAGAAGGGCAATCTCGCACTCGCACATAACGGAAATCTCGCCAATTCCCTCGATCTTCGAGATTCGCTCGAGCTTTCGGGTGCTATTTTCCATTCTACAAGCGATACCGAGACCATATGCTATATGATCACAAGGGAAAGGCTTAAGACTGACAGTATCGAACAGGCAGTGCTTTCTGCCGTTAAATATCTTGAAGGCGCATACAGCCTTGTTATGATGTCTTCGACAAAACTGCTCGCGGTTCGGGACCCTCACGGATTCCGGCCGCTTTGCTTTGGAAAAAGGGAGGACGGCAGCTTCGTCGTGGCCTCCGAAAGCTGTGCCCTGACCGCTGTCGGAGCGACTTTCGTAAGGGATATCCTTCCCGGGGAGATGCTGGTTTTCCAGTCAGAAACTCCAAATTCAGATCCGGTTTCCTATATGGGAGAACCCGCTCCGAAAAAAAGTCCCTGTATTTTTGAATATATCTATTTTGCAAGACCCGATTCTGTGATAGACTGCATAGCGGTGCATGACACGAGGGTAAGGGCAGGCCGGATACTTGCCAGGGAATATCCCGTGGAAGCGGACGTTGTCGTAGGCGTTCCCGATTCCGGTCTCGATGCCGCGATAGGCTATTCAAGGGAGAGCGGGATACCTTACGAAATAGGCCTTGTCAAGAATAAATATGTCGGCAGAAGCTTCATCGCTCCTTCCCAGGACCAGAGAACCGATACCGTAAGGATCAAGCTCAGTCCGGTAAAGAGCGTTCTTGAAGGAAAGAAAGTGGTACTCATAGATGATTCGATCGTAAGAGGCACCACGAGCAGGAGGATCATAAACATCCTCAGGGAAGCGGGGGCAAAGGAAATACACCTTCGCATATCCTCACCGCCCTTCAGGCATCCGTGCTTCTACGGAGTCGATATTGATTCGGAAGACAAGCTTATAGCAAACCATCATACACCGGAGGAGATCGCTGCTCTTACGGGAGCGGATTCGATAGGATTTCTTCCTATAGAAAGCCTCGGTGAGATGAGCGGATGCGAAACATATTGCAGTGCATGCTTTGACGGGGACTACCCGACGAAGATACCCTCAGATCCGAGGAAGGACAGATTCGAGAAAAAACTTTCGGAGGCCAGGTAATGATCTACAGAGGAAAGAAAAGAAAACTGATCATGTCGGACGGCAGTGAATATGTCGGCTACGGCTTTGGTGAGGATGAAAAGGACAGAGTGTGCGAGCTCGTGTTCAATACTTCACCCGTCGGATATCAGGAGATAATGTCCGATCCATCGTATACGGATCAGTTTGTCACAATGGCATATCCTCTTATAGGTAATTACGGCATCAATGATGACGATAACGAGACCGCTCATCCCACGATCGGCGGATTCATCGTAAGGGATTATAATGACGAGCCTTCAAACTTCAGAAGCGGAAAGTCATTTTCGGAAACACTTAAGGAACTCGGAATACCCGGCATCACCGGTGTCGATACCAGAGAGATCGTGCGCAAGATCAGGGATGTGGGAACAAGAAAGGCCCTTATCACAAATGAGAGCACACCCGTGGAAGAAGGCCTTAAGATCATAGAAGAAACAGTCCTTAAACCCGATGCCGTATCGAGGGTCAGCAGACCGTTAAAAGAAAACTATATCTCGACCGATGCAAGGTTCCATATCGCGGCGATCGATTTCGGAATGAAGGAAAATATTCTGCGTTCCTTCCTTAAGAAAGGATGCTCGGTCACGGTATTTCCCTGGAATGTCAAGGCCGAGGATGTTGCTGCGATCAAGCCCGACGGAATATTCCTTTCAAACGGCCCCGGAGATCCCGAGGATGTTAAGGAAGCGATCGAACTCGTAAAGCAGCTCAGGGGAAAATATCCGATCTTCGGAATATGCCTCGGACACCAGATAATCTCACTTGCATGCGGTGCGAAGACCTACAAGCTCAAGTTCGGACACAGAGGCGGAAACCATCCCGTCAAGAATCTCGAGACGGGAAGAACGGATATCACAAGCCAGAACCATTCGTATGCGGTTGATGAAAATACACTTGCGGGAACCGGACTTGTCGTAACACACAAGAACCTCCTTGACGGAACAGTCGAGGGAGTAAGGTGTGAAAGAGACAGGATCTTCAGCGTGCAGTATCATCCGGAAAGCTGCCCCGGTCCTCACGATGCATCGTACCTTTTCGATGAATTCCTTAAGCTGATGAATAAATGACACTATCGTCATAAATGATCATATATATCTTACAGAGGTTTCGAAATGCCCAAGAGAACTGACATTAACAAAATACTTGTGATAGGCTCCGGCCCCATAGTCATCGGACAGGCCGCAGAGTTTGACTACGCGGGAACACAGGCGTGTCTCGCACTCAAGGAAGAAGGATACGAAGTCATTCTTTGCAACTCCAATCCCGCAACGATCATGACCGATACATCGGTTGCGGACAGGGTTTATATGGAGCCTCTCAATCTCGAATATGTTGCGAGGATCATAAGAACCGAAAGACCGGATGCGATCCTTCCCGGAATCGGCGGACAGACCGGACTTAACCTGGCGATGCAGCTGGAAAAGAAAGGCATCCTTTCCGAATGTAACTGTGAGCTTCTCGGAACGGATTACAAGAGCATCGAGATGGCCGAGGACAGGGACGAGTTCAAGCAGCTCTGTGAAAGGCTCGGAGAGCCCGTTCTTCCATCGATAGTCGTACACAGTATTGAAGAAGGTAAGAAAGCGGCTGAGGAGATCGGATATCCGGTGGTCTTACGTCCCGCATTCACACTCGGCGGAACCGGCGGCGGCTTTGCCGATAACGAGGATGAATTAAAGGAGCTTCTTGCGGCGGGTCTTGAGCTTTCTCCCGTCAGCGAGGTCCTTGTCGAAAAGAGTGTAAAGGGATACAAGGAGATCGAATACGAGGTGATCCGTGATGCGAACGATACCGCGATCACCGTATGTAATATGGAAAACCTCGATCCCGTCGGTATCCATACCGGCGACTCGATCGTGGTATGTCCTTCACAGACACTTACCGACAAAGAGTATCACATGCTCCGTGACTCGGCTCTCAAGCTCATCAGGGCTCTCAGGGTCTGCGGCGGATGTAATGTACAGTTTGCGCTCGATCCGAAGTCCTTCAAATATTACCTCATCGAGGTAAACCCCAGGGTTTCGAGATCTTCGGCACTCGCATCAAAGGCATCGGGTTATCCGATCGCGAGAGTTTCGGCGAAGATAAGCGTCGGTTTTCTTCTTGAAGAGATACAGCTTGCAAATACTCCCGCATGCTTCGAGCCCGCGCTTGATTATATCGTGACCAAGATGCCACGTTTTCCTTTTGATAAATTCACCGATGCAAACCAGAGTCTCGGAACGCAGATGAAGGCTACGGGCGAGACGATGAGTATAGGCAGATGCTTTGAGGAGAGCCTTCTCAAGGCGGTAAGAAGTCTCGAGTGCGGAACCATTCATCTTCATATGGCAAAGTATGACGGCTTTACCGATGAAGAACTCTGGGAGCCCGTGCTCAAGATGACGGGTGACCGCATCTATGCGATCACCGAGCTGATGAGACGTGGAACGAAGGCAGAGGAGATCAGCGCCAAAACCGGAATCGACATGTTCTTCCTTGACAAGATCTCGAACATCATCGAAGAAGAGAATATCCTCAAAGAGCATAAGAAGGATGCTTCATACATATATGATGCAAAGCGCATGGGATTTTCGGATGCCGCGATCGCATCACTTTGGGAAGTAAGTGAAAAGGAAGTATTCGAATTAAGAAAGCAGGAGAAGATCTTCCCTGTTTACAAGATGATCGATACCTGTGCATCTGAGTTTGAAAGCTATGTTCCTTACTTTTACTCTACATACGAAGGTGAGAACGAATCGATCGTATCGGACAAGCCCAAGGTAATAGTACTCGGTGCGGGTCCCATCAGGATCGGACAGGGTGTCGAATTCGATTATTCGACCGTTCATGCCGTACGCACCATTAAGGGTTCGGGCTATGAAGCCATAGTCATCAACAATAACCCCGAGACCGTTTCAACAGATTACACAACCTCCGACAAGCTCTATTTCGAGCCTCTGTGCGTTGAGGATGTCATGAACATAATAGAGCTTGAAAAGCCCGAAGGAGTCATTGCAACCCTCGGAGGACAGACCGCCGTTAACCTTGCCGAACCCCTTCACGCACTCGGCGTAAAACTTATCGGAACAGACTGCGAAGCCATCGATAAAGCAGAGAACCGTGACAGCTTCGAAAAGCTCCTTGAGGATCTCGATATCCCCGAGCCAAAGGGACTTGCGGTCACCAATATCGAAGACGGCGTAAAGGCTGCGGAATCCATCGGATACCCCGTTCTCGTACGTCCCAGCTTCGTTCTCGGCGGAAGGGCAATGCAGATCGTCTCCAAGGAAAAGGATCTCAGGCATTACCTGCAGACCGCGGTTGAGATCGATGAGGACAGACCCGTTCTTGTCGACAGATACATCAGCGGTAAGGAACTCGAGGTCGATGCGATCTGTGACGGAAAGGAAGTATTCATCCCCGGAATCATGGAGCTTGTCGAAAGAACAGGTATTCACTCGGGCGATTCCATCAGCGTATATCCCACCTTCAGCGTATCCGAGAAGGTCAGGGAGACCATCAGGGATTACACCAGAAGACTGGGACTCGGCATAGGCATCAGGGGACTTTTCAATATCCAGTTCATCTGTGACAAGAACGATGAAGTGTTCATAATAGAGGTTAATCCCAGATCTTCGAGAACGGTTCCCTTCCTTTCCAAAGCAACCG
>JAGCRJ010000297.1 GCA_017964745.1 Lachnospiraceae bacterium | reverse complement strand
GGATCGGATGAAAGAGCATTTCTCCATATCCCGACTTCAGCGATCACAAGTCCCGCTTTTTCCGCAGCTTCCTTGTAGGCGATGATCTTCGATTCGGGTTCGTTACTCTGAACAGGAAAGACCACAGCACCGCAGCCGAGGTTTACCTGTGTTTCCGCCCACTGTTCCGGTGATCCGTATGCCAGAGGGGATGATGTTCCGAGTCTCATATCAGTATCCTCCTTTGTCAGGACGCATTTCAGGTAAAATGAAGAACCGAAGGATCTATGCTCTTCACATCTGCCGAACCGGTAAAGCTCATGATGTACCTGAGCTCGTTATTCGTCTTCGTAATGAAGTTCTTAACGCCGCTGATGCCGTCCTTTTCAAGTGCGGGCATCATCGATCTTCCTACAGCGGCCGCATCCGCACCGAGAGCAAGAGCCTTGAAAACATCGGCACCGCTAGCAATTCCGCAATCGACAATGATCTTAACATCCTTGCCCTTCAATGCTTCCTTTATCTTCGGGAGTACCATCATGGGAGGAACCGCATACGGAAGACGTCCGTGATGATGGCTTACGATGATTGCCTTTGCTCCGATATCCGCACACTTGACTGCATCGGATACGCTGAGAACTCCCTTTACGACAAATGGAAGCTTTGTAAGTTCAACATAGGATCTGAGCATATCGGCAGTCTGCTCCGCCATAAGCTCGCCCACAACCACATCAAGTCCGTTCTCACCGAAGATATGGTCTATGTCCATTCCGATGCCGAATGCACCGACGCTTTCCGCAAACTGCATCTGGTCCTTTACCTTGGCATTGTCGGCATAGGGCTTTACTATCCTGACCGTCTTTGCTCCGGTATCAGCGATCTTCTTAAAAAGATCGTTTTCCATCATGCCGCAGAAATTAAGGATATTTAATTCCTTCGCAGCTACGGAGTATTCCTCAAGTCCGGTCATTTCCCTTCCGTTATGCTGTCCCAGATGGGAAAATGCGGGAGTCATGATGGGGCTGTCGAACTTTTCGCCGAAGAATTCTATCGACGTGTCCGCGACGACCGAATCGATGAGACGCTCTTCGATCAGGATCGAATCCATATATTTTTCGGTGATCACATTTGCATCGGATATTCTTTCGTAACTCATTGCCTGCCCCCTTATCTGGTGAAATTGGTCCATACGCGGGGCTCGGTATCGGGAAGGCCGATCTCCTGTTTTCCGAGCTTAATGCTCTTCATAAGGAAGACCATGTTCCTTGCAAGCACTCTCATGACCTGCATGCCCTCATCATCCACCTTGCCCTCTCCGGGTTCCCATCCGTAAATATTGTTCCAGTACTGGCTGGTCGCAACGGGCATATTGGAAAGAGTGAAGAACTTGTTCAGCTCGTCGAATGTAGCGGTACATCCGGAACGTCTCGCACTGACCACGCTCGCACCGACTTTAAGGCTCTTGTCAAAATGAGTGCTGTAGAACATTCTCTGAAGTGCGGACATAAGTGTTCCGTTGGCGGATCCGTAATATACCGGCGATCCGATAACAAGGCCGTCGGCCGCCTCGAACTTCGCCGAAAGTTCATTTACTATATCGTTAAAAACGCACTTGCCGTTCTTCCTGCAGGTCTCGCAAGCGATGCATCCTCTTATATCTGTTCTTCCGAGAAGGATGTTCTCATATTCGACATCATTCTCCTCAAAAACCTTCTCCATCTCATGAAAAGCCAGAGCGATGTTTCCGCTTTCCCTGGGGCTTCCGTTCAGCATAAGTACTTTAATTACGTCTCCCATAGCAGCTCCTTTACATGCATAGTTATCAGCATCATATATATTTTATGTCGGGAGGCAGGTTAATGCATCCGATTTTCTGTTATGGAATCTTTCAATTTTTGTTCGGATCCGTTACCTGATCTGTATCTGATTGGTTACTTCCCTTCCGTTCCAGGTATCTCCGTCCGAGCGGTGGTATTCGGTGATGACCGATCCGTCCTTCATGGTATAGACGAGCTTAAACACCTGTCCGGCCTCAACTCTTACAGGATAGTTGTCGTACGGAAGGACATTGTCCGTGGTCGGAACATCCTTAAGATCCTCATATGCATCCTCTATCCTCCATACTTCACGCGTGGAATAATCGGGCAGCATAGCTGAAAGATCCGTCGATCCGAAATAGCTTGCCGTGTATTCTTTTCCGTTCAAGACTATGGATTCCGATGAAAGAGGTCCGGTTTCATACTTCAGATCAAGAAGTGATTCGCATATAACCGTTCCTCCGTAGAAATCATTCAGCCTGTTTGCCATACAGGGAACCTTTCCGGTCTTATAATCCATGCCTTCAGGGATGGTATGCGCACTTCCGTATATTCCCATGATATCCCTTCCGAATATCCTCTCATACTCGGTGATGAAATTCTGGGCCATCATGTTTTCCCTGTAAACCTCATCCCCCGACCGCTGATAATACGATCCCTGGTCCATGTTCTCAACCGCAGTCACATACTCATAGGAGCCTTCATCATATCCGTTTTCGAGAAGATATGAAAGGTATCTTTGTCCGGTAGTCGCATGCTGGTGTCCCACATCGGTTCCGTGGAATACGGTCTCGGGACATTCATCCTTGATCTTCTTCAAAAACTCAAGAAAGCTTTCGGTATGAGCCGACGTTCCGTCAATATCGTCATAGACTTCATAAAGAATGTCATCATTATCCGACTGCATCCATACGTTAAGATACTCCGCCGTAAAGTAAGGAAGTTCCATGAACAGATCCCTCATGCCGTCATTATGGTAGTATGAATCCCACAGCTCGTATTCACCCTCTATGATGGCGGCATTTCCGTGTTCTTCACCGTACAGATATATATTCCCCGCACCTTTCGGAAGCTGCGGAGTCGATATGGTATAAAAGCTTCCCAGAAATCCTTCGCTCTTTATCGTTATGACAGCTCTTCCGTATACCGGGAAAAAGTAGGTTCCGTTCGTTATGCCTTCCTTTTCGAACACGATCATATTGCCGCACTTTACGGTCACGTTAAGCCCGTGTTCGCTTCCGGATGCGCTCTTGACATCAAAGCCCATATAATCCACTTTCGGAAAAACTGCCTTCTGAAGGGTTCCCGAAAAGTCCGCATAAGAAGCGATCCATTCATACATATTATATTTATCCCTGAGATTGCTGAAGGACCCGATCCTTGTCCTGGTAAATCCGAGATACCGGGCGGCCCCGAATGCGATGAGCGCGATCACAAGTATGATGAGCGTGGATATAGCTTTCTTTTTGATCTTCATTTATTTCCTCTTTTCTATCCTTCAACCAGCGATGACAATTTCTTCATTTTCAGATGATCGATCAGATACACGATGCATACGAAAAGGAAAACCGCAGCGGCCGCAAACCATCCCCACATCTTC
The DNA here is from genome assembly GCA_017964745.1 of Lachnospiraceae bacterium. Taxonomy (GTDB): domain Bacteria; phylum Bacillota; class Clostridia; order Lachnospirales; family Lachnospiraceae; genus AC2028. Next base: position 531 of record JAGCRJ010000297.1, on the reverse strand, counting down.
GTAAACAGACCCAGAGCCGCAAAGAGCAGGAACAGCAGCAGGTAGGGCATCATCAGCTTTCTGTAGAACAGCGCCCTGTCAGCAAAGAAATCACCTTTATCTGCAGATTTATGAGTCCGCTGTAGAATCTTATCTTCTTCATGATCTTACTCCCATCGTATCCGACGCAAAATCCGCAAGCTTTCTGAGTCTTGCAAGCTCCGTCTTCGCAGCCTTCTTTCCGTCCGGAGTAATGACATATTTTTTCTGCCTTCCGTTTACGTCACCGTAGGGTTTGATCCATCCCTTTTCGAGAAGGGAATTTATGGCACCGTACAATGTACCCGCGCCAAGGGAAAGTCTCCCCTCCGTCATCTCCTCTATGAACTGCATGATCGCATAACCGTGCTTGGGCTCATAAAGGGAAAGCAATATGAAAAATGTAACTTCCGTCAGTGCTCCGCCTTTTACATTGTCACGCATGTTCCCCCGCTCCTTTATTACGTTTACCGTAATATATCACTAAACGTAATAGTCGTCAACAAAAAATGC
>JAGCRJ010000296.1 GCA_017964745.1 Lachnospiraceae bacterium | reverse complement strand
TACTTTCAGGATCTTTTGAAAGTCAATTCGGTTGCAATGGGTATAATCCTTCTTGCGGCCAGAGTGTTCGACGCTTTCAACGATCCCATCATGGGAATAGTTGTTGCGAAGACTCACACAAGATGGGGAAGATTCCGTCCCTGGCTCTTTATCGGTACAGTGACGAATGCCGTAGTGCTTTTTGCAATGTTCGCATGTCCTCCTGACCTGTCCCCGAGCGGACTGGTGGCATATGCGGCGATTACCTATATCCTCTGGGGTGTCACCTATACCATGATGGATATTCCTTACTGGTCGATGATCCCCGCATTCACAAAGGGCGGCAAAGAGCGTGAAGGACTTACCACTCTGGCAAGAAGCTGTGCCGGAGTCGGAAGCGCACTTGTAACGATCTTCACCGTTATGATCGTCCAGAGGATCGCATCCCTTTATGAGGGAACGGGACTCAGCAATGCGGCACGTGAGATCCTGGGCTTTAAATGGTTTGCGCTTATCATTGCGATATGCTTCGTAGTATTCATCACAGTCACATGCCTGAAGATCAAGGAAGAAAGCCTTGTTGATATGAAGTCCGCATCTGTGGGCGAAATGTTCAGGGCTCTTGTGACCAACGACCAGGCCATGACTGTTGTCATTGCCATCGTTCTCATCAACACCTCGATCTATATCACGTCCAATCTGGTCATTTATTTCTTCAAGTACGATTTCGGCGGTATCGGCTGGGGCGACAGCTATACATATTTCAATATGTTCGGCGGTGCGGTCCAGATACTTTCGATGATGATTGCTTATCCGCTCCTGAGAAAATTCATGACCAACATCAGGATCTTCTATCTGTGCATAGCAAGTGCGGTGACCGGATATGCAGCCCTATTCATTATCGCATTCACCAAAATGAGCACGGTATTTATACTGTTTATTCCCGGTTTCTTCATCTTTGCCGCTAACGGAGTTCTCCAGGTAATAACCACGGTATTTCTTGCCAACACCGTAGATTACGGTGAAATGAAGAACGGCAGACGTGACGAGAGTGTCATTTTCTCCATGCAGACCTTCGTGGTCAAGCTTGCGAGCGGCATTGCGGCATTTGCGGCTTCAATCTGCCTTCAGATCAACAATCTTCAGGGCGGCACGGCGGATACTTCCGAGAAGATCGATTATTCCCTCGGTGTTGCGTCATCGGCGAAGTTCGGACTGCGCATGACCATGGCGGTCATTCCCATTGCAGGTCTCTTCATTGCACTCTTCGTCTTCTGGAAGAAGTACATTCTTACCGACGCGAAGCTGGCGGAAATCTCCGGGGATCTGGAAAATAAGAAAGCAACTGCAGTCGGAACCCATGGGGCTGATGTGAGGAAACCGTTATGACAGACAGATCCAAAGTGATATTCGGAAATGAAATATCTTCGCGCGACTATAAGAAAGCCGTAAAGTCCAAGAAGAAGTTCGCGAAGAAATTCGGCGATGACAGCGGCGCGGATTATCCCGTAAGGATAGAGGAGAACCCCTATATAGGCGGGAGCCTTGGGGTTAAGAATGTGCTCGTCGGCGACCTTTCGAAGAATGCGCATTACGATGCCGCAAGGAATGCAGAGGCGCTCGAGTGGGATAACGAAAAGGGCCTGATCGTCGGAAATATCCGTATGGGCTTCGGTCACTACAGGATATCCATGGCGATCGCCTCAGCAGCGCATTCGATGGGCTATGTTCCGTACTGGATGGATCTCAATTCGTACGGCGAGACAACCTGCACCAAAGTGATCGGCGCACAGAACGATCTCTATTCGCTGGGCTCCAGACTTTCGAAGAATCCCATATTCAATAAACTCGTCTGGGAGCCTGTCAATTACGAGGGCTTCAGAGCTCTTTCATACAACGCATCCGACCAGAAGAATGCGGAACTTATGGCACCCGTCTACAAGAATGTTCCCAAGGACATTCCCGTTGTCGGAACCCATGTGTGGCCGGCACAGGCTGCTCTCCATGCAGGAATGAAATATGTCGTGAATGCGATTCCCGACAACTGGCCCATGGCTCTTCATTTTGCCGAAGGTGCGGTTCATGCGATACAGTGCCGAGACGCATACATGGGATACAGGATCCTTAACGGTATGAACAAGGATAAGGTATGCAAGCCTATGCCGGAAGATTCGCTTGTTTATACCGGTCACTATATCGATCACGAACTTGTAGCGGGTATCGAATCCGACTGCGCCGCAAGAAAGGCAAGAAAAGCATCCGGAAAACCCATACGTTTTCTTTTGACGATAGGCGGTGCGGGAGCACAGAAAGAGATATTCGCGGCGATGATCGAATATCTGATGCCTCATATCAGGTCGGGCAAGGCCGCACTCTTTGTGAATGTCGGCGATTAC
>JAGCRJ010000295.1 GCA_017964745.1 Lachnospiraceae bacterium | reverse complement strand
GTCATATCCTTACCGTAAGCAACATAGATGTCCTGTGAATCCGGATCCGCAGCGGTAAGATCAAGGAGCATGCTGCGTGCCTCATCATACGACATATCGGGAGAACTCTTCCATACATCGGCAGTCTGCTGTACTCTGCTCTCGATGAGGCTCCACCAGTTGTAGATCTCGTGGGAATACGTTACGGATTCACGTGTGAGCAGTGATACGGACAGATCCCTTATCTGTTCCGACTGTCTGTTCATACTGAACTCGGTGATGATAATGATGATCACCGTAACAGCGATGAGTACTCTTCCAAGTAAAATCTTCTTTAATGATCTTCTTTTCTTCATCCTTGATTCCCCCGTTCTTTAAATCATTTATTTACATACCGTCTTCCGGTCCGCTCATGAGCGTTCCGAACCGATGGTAGTAACATCATAAGGTGTTGCCTGGTATACGTAATAATTGAGCCAGTTACTGTAAAGGTTGTTAGAATGACTTCTCCAGGTCAGAAGAGGTCTTTCATTCGGATCGTCATTCGGGAAATAGTTTACGGGAAGGCTTACATCATCCCTCTTTCCTAGATCCCTTTCATACTCGTTCTTAAGAGTCAGGCGGTCGTATTCCGAGTGACCCGTAACGAATATCTTGTGTCCGTTCTCCGCCATTGCCAGATAAACACCTGCTTTATCGGATTCGGCAAGTATCGTGAGATCCTTGCATGCCTTAAGCGTCTCCGAAGGAGTGTCCGTGTGTCTCGAATGAGGTGCAAGGAAAACATCGTCGAAGCCTCTTACAAGAGGTATCTTGCGGTTGAGCACTCTGTGCTCGAACACACCGAAGAGCTTTTCGGGAAGTCTTCTTTTGTCTATTCCGTAGTAGTGATAGAAACCTGCCTGTGCGCCCCAGCATATATGGAAGATGCTCGTCACATGCTTGTCGGCCCAGTCAAGTATCTTGACCGTCTCATCCCAGTAATCGACTTCTTCAAAGGAAATATCCTCAACGGGAGCTCCGGTGATGATCATTCCGTCGAAATTCTGATCCTTGATCTCTTCAAAGGTCACATAGAACTTGTTGAGATGGGAAGCGGAAGTGTTCTTGGACACATGCGTCTCGGTCATCATGAATGTGACATCAACCTGGAGGGGCGTATTGGAAAGAGCTCTCAGAAGCTGAAGCTCCGTATCCTGCTTTACCGGCATGTTGTTCAGGATGAGGACCTTAAGCGGTCTGATATCCTGATGCATCGCGCGGTTTTCGTCCATCACGAATATGTTTTCTGTTTCAAGTATCTGCCTGGCGGGCAGCTCGCTCTGCACCTTAATGGGCATCTGACATCACTCCTTAAGATATGTATTTATGAAATCATCCTCGGTGATAATGGTAACTCCGAGGCTCTTTGCAGTTTTGTTCTTGGAAGAATTCGAAGCCGCATCGTTATTGATCAGTGCGGTCGTCTTTGCGGATACGCTTCCCGCAACCTTTCCGCCCCTGTTTTCTATCTCGGCTTTCAGGGCATTCCTGTTTTCATACCGTTCAAGACTTCCGGTGATAACGAAAGTAAGTCCCGCAAGATTTTGTGCCGACGTGTTTACGGGAACTTCAAGGGTAAGGTCTGCAAGCACCGCATCGATCCTGCGGTTATTGTCTTCATCCGCAAAGAACTTTGTGATATCGGCGGCCATGATATCGCCGATGCCTTCAACCTCGGACAATTCCTCAGCGGAAGCTTTTCTTATCTT
>JAGCRJ010000294.1 GCA_017964745.1 Lachnospiraceae bacterium | reverse complement strand
CTTTTTATTGCCCTCACCCTTACTGAACACGGTATAAACAGTAACCTGTGCAAGAGTACTGAATACCATTACAAGGCCATAGGCAATGATTATCGAAAATGAACCCCAGACGCTGAATCCCGCATTATGTATCAGGTTAGGGAGCTGGAAGATCATATAGACCGCAAGGAACAGGTTAAGTCCGAGATTCAGCAGCAGTCTGAACATCAGCACGGATTGCGGCTTCATAGGTGACGGAAATAACAGTGTTACATCCGCAGGCTTGAATAACTGCCCGGATTTATCGGCGCCCATCATACTCATTGTAATGAGAAGAAAAAATGATGCAGTTACAATAAGATCGGTAAGGCCTGCTTTATCCAGGTCGTGTTCCTGCATAAAGAGTTCAAATCCTGATGGTGCATCCTCATCAATTTGTTCTTCTGTCGCAGTTTCCTCCTCTATGGTATCGGAGATCTTACTGATGGCAGTACCGACTCCGACACCTACCACCATTGCGATGAGAAATAATGCGAAAAAAAACACAAGCCAGGTTTTGAATAATTTTTTCAGTGTATTGATGATCGAATGAACTGCATAGTATAGAAAGATTCTCATTCTGCGGAATCCTCCCCGGTTTCTGCAGACTCGGGATCGTTCGACAAACTGACATCCTGTTTTTCGATTCCTTCGGTCACCTCAAAGAAAAGATCTTCCAAAGTGATATTTCGTCCGTCTATTTCACTCTTTGAAACATTTGCTCTTACTTTGCCGCCCTGCATTATTACGGACCTGTCCCAGAGCATATCAACACTGTCTATGATATGGGTGGATACAAGCATTGTCTTTCCGGCCTGACGCATTTCCTCTATATATTTCTTAAGCTCTTTGATAGCATGAGGATCAAGGCCCAATAAAGGCTCGTCAAGAAGTATTATCTGGGGATCGGGAAGAAGTCCGAGACAAAGATTAAGCTTCTGCTGCATTCCTTTGGAAAGCTCATCTCCGAATTTCTTTTTCTTATCGGAAAGTTCAAAACGATCCAATAGTTCATTTGCCCTTACTTTATAGTCAGTCATCTTGTAAGCTCTGGCAATGAATTCCATATGCTCAGCCACTGTAAGGGTGGGATAGAGCGAAGGGATCTCAGGAATGTATCCCATGATCTTTCTCGCCTCGGAAGTCTTATTGGGAATTCCGTTAACCGTTATTGATCCGTTGTATTTCAGAAATCCGATAATGGATTTGATGATGGTACTTTTTCCGGCACCGTTTGGTCCGAGCAGAACCGTAAGACTTCCGGAATCCAGGGTAAAAGAGACATCGTCGCAGGCGACGGTCTTACCATATTTTTTGGTTACATGACTGACTTCAAGCATAGTTTTTCTCCGACTGAATTAGAAATTTATGAGCGCAATTTTGCGCACGATCATAATATTACACGGAATGATGATCCGTGACAATCTTGTTCACATAAACTCAGCCTGAAATGAATACTAAATCATGTTCATTGATGATAAAATGGTTTTATCGGGTTGAACATCAAAGAGAATGTAAGGGATATAAAATGAATGAAAATGGTATGCATAAACTGATCATGCTTCGCGGAAATTCCGGAAGCGGTAAAACAACGGTGGCCAAGGAACTGCAGGAACTTTTCGGGCGGGAAACCATGGTCCTTTCACAGGATATGATCAGAAGAGATGTGCTTAAAGCAAGAGACGGAATAGATCCTCCGGCTCTGCCTCTGATAAAGCAGATGCTTGAGTACGGAAGCGAAAACTGCGAAGTGGTCATACTGGAAGGCATATTTATTGCGGACTGGTACCGTGAACTGTTTGAAGCGGCGATCAGATTGTACGGCTCAGACATATACGCTTATTATTTTGACATTCCTTTTGAAGAAACCGTAAGGCGCCATCAGACCAGATCCAAAGCGACAGAGTTCGGAGCGGAGGAGATGCGCGAGTGGTGGAAAGAAAAGGATTATCTGGATCAGATAAAAGAAACCATCATCACGGAAGACATGAGCAAGGATGAGATCGTAAAAGAGATCTATTCAAGAATTACCGGAGTTGTGGCGGAGTCGTACTAAGGCACAGATCAGGATTCACGGAGGTACTGCAGATGAGTTTTACCTGGTTGTTCGTAACAACATACGAACTTCTGTTGATTTTTACGATTGTTTCGTTTGTAAAGAAAAAGAAAGGGGTAGGGATAACGCTTATCGCGATCATGGTATTGGGGATAGTTGTTCTTGGTTATCTTTGGATGACGTCTCCGATGTGACCGGTGATCTTACTCTTTGTCAAATACATTCCGTAAACGGAGAAATAATATGAAACTTCTACTTAAACTAAGCAGAGAGGCCGTAAGATACAGAGGCCTTTATCTGATCGCCATACTTTCCACACTGATCCTTACGGTGATCAATCTTGCGGCGCCTAAGGTTTTGTCGGCTATGACCGGAATAGTCAGCGATGGCGTTGATGACGAAGGAATGAGCATGATATGGCAGCTTACGCTTATCCTTGTTCTCCTTTACCTTGCGAGGGTTCTTTTCAGATTCCTGAATAATTACCTTGCACATAAAGCGGCGTGGTATCTGGTCGGAGACCTGCGTACGAGGACCTATGACAAGCTCGAAAGAATGCACATCGGATATTTCCACGATAAGCAGACCGGAGATCTGATGAGCCGTATTGTCAACGATACAAGGGATTTCGAACTTCTCTACGCACATATGATCCCCGAGACCATCACCAATTTCGTCACTTTCATCGGTGTTCTTATCGTACTTCTTACGATCAATCCCAAACTTGCACTCATAACCTGTTCGCCCATTCCTCTCATCTTCTTATCCGGAATAATCTTTTCCAAGAAAGTACGGCCTTTCTTCAAGGCATCACAGAACAAGATGGGTGAACTGAACGGAAAGCTCCAGGATAATCTCTCGGGACTTCAGGAGATACAGTCCTTCGGAAGGGAAGAGTACGAGACCGGTCAGGTCAACGAGAAGAATTTCGAGCACATAAGGGCCATGCTGAAGGCTCTTAAGATCAGTGCGATCTTTCATCCCACGGTTGAATTCATCTCCTCGATAGGAACAATACTCGTCGTTGCATTCGGCGGATATCTCGCCTGGAAAGAAGGACTGAAGGTGGAGGATGTTGTTGCATTCCTTCTGTATCTCGGACTGTTCTATGCGCCTGTTACGGGACTTGCCAATCTTCTGGAGAACATGCAGCAGTCACTTGCGGGAGCCGAGCGTGTCATGACCGTTCTTGATGCTCCCTGTGAGATCAAGGATGCACCAGATGCGGTTCCGTTAAAAGAAGTAAAGGGCAGCATCGCATTCGATCATGTTTCGTTTTCGTATGAGACGGGCGGTGTGATACTTGATGATATTTCCTTTGAATGCGCACCGGGTAAGATGCTCGCACTTGTAGGTCCCACCGGAGTCGGCAAGACTACGATGACGAAGCTTATTTCACGATTCTATGAACCCACTTCGGGTAAGATACTTGTGGACGGTCACGATATTAATACCGTCACCATAGAGAGCCTCAGGCAGAATATTTCTCCCGTTCTGCAGGATACCTTCCTTTTCAACGGAACGATCGCGGAGAATATCGGATATGCCGCTCCGGAAGCTGATATGGACCGTATAATAGAGGCTGCAAAGGCAGCTAACATCCACAAGGATATAATGAATATGCCGGACGGATATCAGACGCTTGTCGGAGAAAGAGGACTGAGGCTTTCGGGCGGACAGAAGCAGAGAGTTGCGATCTCAAGGGCGATACTCAGGAAGTCCCCGATCATAGTGCTCGACGAAGCAACCGCATCCGTCGACGTGGAGACCGAAAAGCAGATCCAGGAAGCGATAAACAATATTTCCGGACGTAAGACCATCATTGCGATAGCACACCGTCTTTCGACGATACGAAATGCGGATATGATCCTGGTGATCGAGAACGGCCACATTGTGGAAAAAGGAACCCATGAAGAACTGATTGCTCTCGGCGGAACATATGCCCGCATGAACAGCATTCAGGGATGAAACCGGAGAACCGTTTAAGTGAGAAGTAAAAAGGGCATTTATATATTTACGGCAATGCTGATCCTGGCATTGGGAACTTTGATATTTGCCGTACTGTATTCGCAGATGTTCACAGGCGGTACGGAAAGCGGGATCGCCGAAATAGAGAGCACCGCAATACCGGAGGAATTAACCGCAGAAGAGCCGGAAGTTCCTGAGCCCCCGCATTTCATAATGCTCAGCGACAGGAAGTACAGGACGGGAACAAAGCTCTCACTTCTCGATCTTGTCTATGCCGAGGATGCGGAAGGAAATGATATCACGGACCGTATCGTCATCGTAAGCGACGGCGGATATGATCCGGGTACTGCAGGCAGCTACGAGGTTACTTACAGTGTTACCGATGAAAGTCAGACAAAGGCGGAGGAAACTATCACCGTAACCGTCGGCGACTTCGAAAAGAATGACTACGGGTTTGCCGTGGACAGTGAAATACTGAGTGATCTTATCGCCCGCGGTTATTTCGGATATGAAGTTCTTTCGGAGGATAAAGCGGGAGATACGGATGCACTCACGGAACTTACTTCTCCGACCTCATTCGGTGCCGCATATGACGACGGCGCATGCAGCTGTTTTCTCTTTAAGGTGACTGAGGATTATCTCTTTTTCTATACAAATAAGCACTGCCCGGTGGACAGTGCCGAAACTCTGTGCTTATATGACTGTTATGACAATATGACTGAGATCCCTTCCGCGGATATCATTTACCTGAAATACCATCCCGAGTGGGATGCCGTTGCAAACGGCTATCTGCAGTACGATCAGCAGATGTTTGCCGTACCGGTATCATATTTCGATATCGATGTGCTTCTGGGATTTAAGGAAGTTCATATCGATGTGTCTGCATTTGAAAATCTTAAAGCGGGGGATATGTTCCTGATGAATACCCAGTCCTGGAGAAGATGCCAGAAGGATATCGTCCTGGAGAACACCGTATTGTTTACCGACTGTTACGGAAATACCGCCTATCACTATGATGCCGAAGGCAATGTGTCCGCAATGTCACACATGGTCGTGGGAGAACTGAAAAATGCCGTTGGAAGCTGCAGTGGTTCCCCATGCTTTGATAAATACGGGAATCTTCTCGGATTTATCTGGGGAACCACTTACGCTGACGGACCCGAACTTGTTTATCTGGATCAGTTCGTTCCGCTAAGCTTTTTTCTTGAATTTGCAGATTCTGTGGATTATTCCATCTCTTCAAGCATTCCTACGATGTAAAGGAACTGTGCCTTGTAATCGTCTGTCATGACTGCGGGATCCTTCGAAAGTCTTTCAATGATATCCTCGTAATCTGAGGTGCCTGCATAATCGGATCCTCTGTAGAGCATTCCGACCTGTGCGACTCCTGCGGCCCATGAGGTATCGTAATCCATCGTTTCGGTGAACATATCGGTGGTGACGGGGTAAGTCTCAAGCTTGCTTTCGTTTCCGTCGGGCTCTTTGTATCTGATGTTGAGTACGCAGTATTCGTTGCTTCCGGTGATCGAGGTTTCTTCGTCTTCACCGTATCTGGATTCGACATTGGGAATGTTCATGTCGGAACCTACGGGAACTATCTCGTAGAGGATGGTAACGGTCTGGCCTGATCCTACTTCGCCTCCGTCCTTGGCATCGTTTGCGAAATCCTCGGCTGCCATCTGGCGGTTTTCGTATCCGATGATCCTGTAAGCCGCTACGGTCTCGGGATTGAACTCAACCTGGAACTTGGTGTCCTTGGCTACGGTATAAAGGGTCGACCAGATCTCATTCTCGAGTGCCTTCTCTGCCTCTGCGGTGCAGTCGATGTAGAAGTAATTTCCGTTTCCGTGATCGGCAAGAGCTTCCATCTTGTCGT
>JAGCRJ010000029.1 GCA_017964745.1 Lachnospiraceae bacterium | reverse complement strand
GGTCTCGAAACACCTCTTACCAACGAATTCGAAAAGGACGGTGTGAACCTGTCTGGAGGAGAAGCACAGAAGCTTGCCGTTGCGAGAGTGTTCTACAAGGATGCCGGACTTATGATCCTGGATGAACCTTCGAGCGCACTCGATCCGATCGCGGAGTATCAGCTCAATCATGCGATGCTCACGGCAACGGGCGATAAGACTGTGGTATTCATTTCACACAGGTTATCGACCACCAGGACCGCGGACAGGATCGTCATGCTCGAAGACGGAAGGATCGCCGAGCAGGGAACCCACGACGAACTCCTTGCCCTCGGCGGAAAGTACGCACGCATGTGGAAAGTTCAGGCGGGAGCGTATATCGCTGTATAGGCCGCCCACTGTTTCACATCAGAAATATAAGCAAAACCGGAACATCGGATCATACTCTGATGTTCCGGTTTTTTGTGAACGGAAAATAATTCGGGATTTGATGTACAAATTAATTGAATTTAAATTCAACAAAAGTGTTGACAATCTCTCGGAACGGTACTATATTGAATCTACATTCAGTGAATGGAGATTCAACAAAACGATTTCGGAGGATTATTAAAATGGCTGACAACAAAGAAAAAGTGATCATCATCGGCGGAGGAATCGCGGGACTGTCTGCGGGAATATATGCACTGAAGGAAGGCTTTGATGCGGAGATCTACGAGAAGAACCCCATCGTCGGCGGAGAGTGCATGGGATGGAACAGAAAGGGTTATCACATCGATAACTGCATCCACTGGCTCACAGGTACGGACCCGAAGACAGGGCTCTGGCAGGTGTGGAAGACCGTAGGAGCCATCGATGAGAATACCGAATATGCAAATACAAGCAAGTTCTACTCGAGCAGATTCGAAGGCAGGGAGGTTACTCTCTGGAACGATCTTGATAGGACTCAGGCTGAACTCATTCAGGAATCTCCCGAGGACGGGGAAGAGATCAAAAAGTTCATCGAATATGTAAGATATGCGGAAGAGTGCGTTATCCCTTCGATCAAGCCCATGGATATGATGGGCATTAAGGATTATATCGAGATGGGAAAGGGCATGGCCAATATGCCCAAGGTCATGAAGGAATATGGTAAGATCAATTGTAAGCAGCTCGGCGAGAGATTTAAGTCCCCCGTGATCCGCAAGCTTATGACCGATTACCTTCCCGAGGAGTACACAGCATATTCGCTTCTTGTTTCATATGCGACGATGACAAGCGGAAACGGTAACATCCCCATGAAGGGTTCTCTTGCAATGTCCATGCGCATAGCCGGAAGATTTAAGGAGATGGGCGGCGTGATCCACACTTGCGCGGGAGTTAAGGAGATCATTGTAAAAGGAAAGAGGACGGAGGGCATAAAGCTTGAAGACGGCACCGTTGTCAAAGCCGATCATGTGATCAGCGCGGTCGATACGGATTTCCTTTTCGGAAGACTGATCGACAGAAAGTATATGCCTAAAGAACTGGCTAAGGCTTATGAAAGAAGATATGCTTATCCCGTCACCACAGGCTTCCAGGTTGCATTTGCGATCCCCGCTGATTTTTCCGGTGAGGATACCATATTCTTTGATGTCGATCCCATTGCTGTCGGAACAAGAATCTTCCGCAGAATTTCCGTCAAGAATTATTCCTACGATCCGGGCTTTGCTCCCGAGGGCAAGGCGGTCCTTCAGGCCAACCTTGTCCAGACCGATGAGGATTATGAATTCTGGAGCAGCCTCAGCAGGGAGGAGTATGCTCTGAAGAAGGCTGAGCTTACCGAAGAGATCACTAAGAGGATCTTAAAGGAGTTCCCCGAGCTTGAGGGAAAGATCGAACTTCTTGATTCATGGTCTCCTTTGACTTATAACAGATATTGTAATGCTTATCACGGAGCGTACATGGGCTTTGTTACGACCGTCGGAAATAAGCAGATGAGATTTAAAGGAATTGTAAAGGGGATCGATAACCTCTACGTTGCGGGCCAGTGGGTGATGAGCCCCGGCGGACTTCCCATCGCGGTTATCTCCGGTAAGTTTGCGGTTCAGAGGATACTTAAGAAACAGGGAAGATCCATCGATATCTGAGGAAATATCATGACGAGAAAAGAACAGAAAGAAGAAAGAAGACAGGCGATACTCATGACGGCACTCACTCTCTTTGTGGAGAGGGGCTATTACGATACCAGGATCGCGGATATCGCCGCAGCTGTTCCGATGAGTACGGGTCTTATGTTCCATTATTTCGCATCAAAGGAAGAACTTCTCCTTGAGCTTGTGAAGATGGGAACGCAGGGCCCCGGTTCCGTTAAATATGATGATAAGATCCCGCCCGATGTATATCTGACGATGTTTTTGAACAGCATTTTTTCCTTTGCGAAAGAGCAGCCCTGGGTCTTTAACATGTTCGTCTTCATGGGACAGGTCAGAAGAGTCGGAATGCCCGAGGAGGCAAGGCGCCTTGCACTTTCCGCCGATGCCGTGACTCCCACGGTAAAGCTGATAAAAAAGGGCCAGAAGCTCGGAGTGTTCCGTAAGGGAAATGCGGACACCATGGCCAGATGCTTCTGGGCTTCGGTTCAGGGTATCATGGAAGAGATGTCCGCCGATAAAGAAATGAAGACACCCGATCCCGAGTGGATCGTATCAATGCTCAGAGCGTAAGGATATTTATGATCAAAGGAAGCAATCCCATATTTAAGATTGATATGCCCGATCCCGATGTGATCCGCACAGGCGATACCTTCTACATGATAAGCACATCGATGCATTTCTTTCCGGGAGCGGAAATATTAAGGTCGTACGATCTGATAAACTGGGAGCATGCTTCCTTCGTATATGACCGTCTGGACTCCACACCCGCACAATGCCTTGAAGGTGAAAAGCATATATACGGAAAAGGCATGTGGGCGGCATCGCTCAGATTTCATGAAGGCATATACCATGTCATCTTTGTCTGCAACGATACGCATAAAACATATCTGTACAGGTCTTCATCCATAGAAGGTCCCTGGACCAAAAGCTGCATCGAAGGCTTCTATCATGACTGCTCGCTTCTTTTTGATGAGGGCAGGACATATCTTGTCTACGGTAATACCGAAATTTATCTGACCGAACTAAATGAAGAATTGAGCGGACCCAAAGAGGGTGGACTTCACCGCCTGATAGTTTCCGACAAAGGAAATCCCAATCTCGGATACGAGGGTTCGCATCTGTATAAGATCGGCGGAAGGTATTATCTCTTCCTCATACATTCGAAACGGAGTGAATGGAAGAGAACGGAAAGCTGCTTTGTTTCCGATTCCATTGAAGGAGAATTCACCGGAGGAGAGATCTTTGAAGACGATCTCGGTTTCGGTAATTCCGGCATAGCACAGGGTGGGATCGTCGAGGGCCCTGAAGGGATTTGGAATGCAATCCTGTTCCAGGACAGGGGAGCTGTGGGAAGGATACCCGTGCTTGTTCCGGTCACCTTCAAGGAAGATGAAAACGGAAAATTCGTACCCGTATTCGGGAAAGACGGAAAAACGCCCGCCGAATTTTCTCTCGAAAGTTACAAAGAGGATTATTCATACGATCCCCTGTGCGGAAGCGATGATTTTAGATACGATCCTTCGAAGATGCATGGGGCGGATCCCGTTCATTACGGCTGCTTTGGGTTTAAGAGCTTCTGGCAATTCAACCATGAGCCGGACCTGAAACTGATAAGCACCGATCCGGAAAAAGGAAGACTGATCGTCAGAACAGACAGGACTGTCGGAAATATATTTCATGCGAAGAACATCCTCACACAGAAAATGTCCTTCCCCGAATGCGAGGCTGAGGTCACCGTGGACGGATCGCTGCTGGGCGACGGTGACTTTGCGGGACTTGCCGCATTTCAGGGAGACTATGCACTTGTCGGCAT
>JAGCRJ010000293.1 GCA_017964745.1 Lachnospiraceae bacterium | reverse complement strand
TCGATCTTCTTACCGCTGCGAAAAAGAGTGAGAAGACGGTACTCAAAAATACCGGTCTTTCGGTCATCCTTTTTGTGATCTCCGCGGTCTGCTTTGTATATGTCTGGATCCGTATCGGATTCTTCGGAGCGCGGATGTCCAGAAACGAATTCCTTGCATGCGTGGTCATCGGATTTGTATCGACATTCGTGATCTTCCGCTCGGAGGGCGGTTTTCTGCAGAAGGCGTGTTCATCATGCCGCGCATTTTACCGTAAGGGACTCAATGCTTCTATAGTAAGGCAGTTTACTGCGGGGATCGGAACATCATCGATCTCGATGGCTGTGATCTCACTTCTTCTGTTCCTTGCGATGCTGTTTTTCTCCACGGGATTTTCAATAAGAAATTATGTGAATACCAGACTCGGTAATGTAACTCCCGTCGATATAACGATGGATCTTTTCTCCCTGACTCCCGAAGAGTTCTTTGAAGAAAACGGGATCCCCATGGACGGGTGGGCAGCCGATCACCTTCAGATACCTATCAGCAAGGGAAGTGATGTCACGGTAAGTGCACTGCTCGGAGCACATGAAGCCGAAGCATCGGAAACCTTTACCATGGCGGACTGGAGTGCGATGGTCGGAGTCATGAAACTGTCCGATTACAACCTCATCGAGGATATGTACGGACGAAGCAGACTGGAAATGGCTGATGATGAGTATGCTTTCATACTTGACTTCGATATGCTCGGAGAGATAGTGAACAAGTCGATGGAAGAAGGAGGTGTCCTGAATGTTTCCGGAACGGAGCTTCATCCCGCATACGATCACGTCATCCCCGAATGCGTACTTATGTCAGGAATGGAAGCCAACCTCGGCATCGTGGTCCTTCCCGACTGTGTGATTGATTCACCGGATTGTGAGCTTGAAGTTGTCAGCAACATGATCGCCGCAAATTACGTAAGCGAGGAAGCCGGGGAGAAAGTTACGGAAAAACTAAGCGAACTCGGAGAGGATGCGGTCTTCTTTACGACCAGGAAGGCCATAAGGTCGAGCAGCATCAGCGTTACGGTCATCATAGTGTTTGTCGTGCTGTATCTCGGAATCGTCTTCGTAATATCGAGCGCGGCCATTATAGGACTTAAGATGCTTTCCGATTCCATCGATTCCGCCTCACATTTCACGATACTCAAAAACATCGGAGCAAGCTCGCCCGAGCGAAAGAAAGCATTGTTTGTGAGAGTTGCCTCATTTTTCATGTTCCCCTTGCTGCTTGCGATCCTCAACACACTGGCAGGCGTCAGATTCGTAAGGGGATTCATGAGTTCGATCGGCATGATCAATATGGGACAGGGCATCGTACTTTCTCTTTTCATAATGGTACTCATATACGGCGGCTATTTCTTGACAACATATGAAGGATGTAGAAAAATAGTCGGTATATAAATCCACGGAGATGAAAAAATGTACCGTATCGGAATACTGGAAGACGATCTGAAGATCGGTTCGGAATTAAAACTTTTTCTCGAAAAGAACGGATATGAAGCGGAGTTCATAACTCCCGAAAGATATTCCGGAATAAGTGAAGACAGGATGACAGATCTGCTGCTCGAGGCGGATCTGTCACTCCTTTTGCTTGATATATCCCTTCCCGGATTTGACGGGATAAGGATCTGCAAGGCCTTCAGGGAGCGCACGGGCGTTCCCGTCATCATGATCACGAGCGATAACAACGAACTCACCGAGCTGCTCAGCATACAGAGCGGTGCGGATGACTTCGTTCCCAAGCCCTTCAACACCAGGATCCTTCTTGCGAGGATCGAGAGCGTGCTGAAAAGGGTTTATGCCTCCGCGTCCGCTTCGGACATCAAAGATGTCAGGACGGCTGACGGCAAAGTTTTTAAGATCGATCTTTCAAAAGGAAGGATAAGCTCGGAAGGCTCCGGTGAGGCCGAGCTTACCAAAAATGAATTCCATATTCTCAGACTTCTTATCGCGCAGCAGGGAAATATCGTTTCAAGGGAAAAGATAATGGAAGAGCTGTGGGACAACGAAGCATTCGTCGATGACAACACTCTTACCGTCAACATGACCAGGCTTAAAGGAAAGCTCGAGCAGATCGGCATAAGCGATGCGATAACCACCAAAAGAGGAATGGGGTATCTGCTGAATTGAATTTTCCCAGATATATAAAAGAACATATCGTTCACGTTATCGCGTGCTTCTTTCTTACAGTCACCACGGATATATTCCTGATGACCATAGGAGGCTCCGCGCCTTTGATGATCTATGTGGCGCTTGCCTGCTCACTTAGTTTTTTCTTCTGCATGTATGTCGATTACAAAAAGCTTAAGAACATGTTCGACGATGTGCAGAGCAGGACCGATACGCTCGATAAGAAGTATCTTGTACCCGAGGTTATGGAAAAGACCGATTCCCAGGAAGGCGAGATGCTCATGTCGGTGCTCAGGAAAGCGGAAGTGTCCATGAGCGACAATGTTGCCGCTTACCGCAGGGGCTCTGAGGAGTACAGGGATTATATAGAGACCTGGGTACATGAAGTAAAGATACCGATATCGGCATCGAAGATGATAATCGAAAATCACGGTGATGATGCGATCGCCGAAAGCGGCATCGCGGATGAACTTGACAGGATAGAAGGATATGTGGAGCAGGCACTTTTCTATGCGAGAAGCTCCAATGTCGAGAAGGACTTTTTCATAAAAG
>JAGCRJ010000292.1 GCA_017964745.1 Lachnospiraceae bacterium | reverse complement strand
TGGGTTTGTTATCTTCGTCAACCACCCATCCACCGAATGACCTGAGAATCGGAAGAAAATCGACTACGGTATTGTTCTCGGAATCTTCCCTGCACGCAAATCCTCCGTATCCGTTTTCCTGGGCAAGTAATGAATACTTGACAATATCATTAAGCGAATCTATATCATTTTCTTCGTATCCCAGTTCCGAAGCGACATTTTTGTTGTACATCAGAACGGTCACATTACCAAAATAGGGAACAAGATAAATATCATCGTTGCTTATGCAGATGGATGTTGTGGCGGGAATGATATCATCATCAAATGAGTAACCCTTTTCACTTAGATCGGTGAGAATCCCGTCAGCAATGAACTCTGCCACCCAGCTTCCGTCAATCATGCAAAGATCGTATATTCCGTTTTTGTTAACAGAATCATTCAGCAGGTTTTCGCGAAGTTCTTCTTCGGAAAATTCTACGATCTCACATGTGATCCCTGTCTCTTCTTCAAAACCGGGAATGCATTTTTTGATCACCTCGGCATAAATTCCGGAACGAACAGCAATTGTGAGTTTATCTTTTTTTGTATTTCCCGATCCGCAACCGCACAATGATAAGATCATACATATGCAGATAAGGACAGAGACTGTTTTTCTGAGTTTATTCATCGGATCTGACTTTTTGCAGGCTTTCAAAATCCATTCCGTTGAGTGCAAGTACCATCTCAAGCGTTGATATGGGCTTTTTGATATAACGAAGATTAGGCTTGTCCGGAAGTTCATCAATATCGGAATCAACCAGCATTATTCCTATCACCATAGGGTGCTCATCAAGAAATCTTCCTGTATTTTCGTTATAATACTCATTGATAAAGAACATGTAATCGGTCTTGCCGGTTGCTTTATAATCATTCAGATCCGTGATCACTTTTCCATCCATTCCGAGTGCTTTCATTTCTTTCCGGAACTCATCGTTAAGGACATTTTTCTCATTCAGACAGTATGCGAACTTCCTGCTTGAATTTTCAACCACAAGATCCTTTCTGTTATCCGCAACCTTCTGCGGAATTGTGAATCTGAAATCCATTTCGGTTTCACTTAACCTGGTTGCATCAAAGGTTCCACCCATTGCATCGATAAGTTTTCTTGAAATAACATATCTTGCGTCCGAATTGCTCTCGGGATCGAAATCCTTCATCTCGAATCCCATTCCGATCAGATGGATCTCGGCAATGATATCATCTTCGGAAATGGGTCTGCATGAAAGAACGATCCTTACGATACCTTTTCCGATTATGTTTATCATGGTTTCGGAAAGATTGATCAATACCTGCCTTATCCTTACATTGTCGCCTAAAAGCTCATGAGGCAGCTCAGGATCGATAACGAATATATAATCTGTGGGATCGTCTCCTATTCCCACCTGAATATCCTTGCAGACTTCGTAAATTTCGTAAAGAGGATTATATACTTTATTGATTATCTCAAGCTTATCGTTATCAAGATTTGAATGATCGTTCATCTCACTGACGATGCTCTTCAGATTTTTACCCGAGTTGTTGATCTGCTTAAGGCAATCGTTAAGCTCCTCAGAAAGGTCTTTATTGTTCATATACTCTTCACTGAGAGTAAGAATCTTTCCGATAGGTGCAAGAAGCTTTCCCGACATGAAAGAAACATAATCTCTCTTGATCATGGAATTTCTTTCAAGATCGGAATTAATTTCATTCATCATCTTCATCTGATCGATCTCTGCGGACATATCATGGAACAGATAAACCGTTCCGATCGGATCATCATCCGGACCGACTATCTTTTTATCGGTCTTGAAATAATAGTCTCTGTCTTCGTTGGAATAGTGAAGAACTTCGAAATCATATACAGATTCTTTCCTGGAGATGAATCTTTCCATAAGATCTATATTGCTGATCCCTTTGATTATCTCTTCGCTGACGATTTTCTTAAATCTGTCATTTATATGAATTATGTCATTATGCATGTTATATATGATAACGCCGTCGCTGAGCTCATTAGCGAAGTCATATAAAACAGTGTCGCGAAGCTTTAAATTTGAATAGATGAAGATATAGTAATAGGTCAGGTAACAAATGAAATTCATTACCAGAGTATGGATCCATACAGGAATGTTATTGATGTATGTATAGGTTATAAGTGCGAACATTATAAGCTGAAGAATCATAAGGTTAATGTACTTAACCTTGAAAACTTCGGGAACGTTAAAAACAAACACGAGCATCATGGCGAATATAGTGATGCAATTGATCAGGCAGAGCGCATGATATGCGATGAATACATCGGGAACAAACTGAAGTATGGGCATTTTGACCACCCACCATACACGCCCGTAAAGCACAACCTGGGTAAAGCTGATCTGACCGTTTACAAAATAACATGAGGCAATTATAGCCGACTGTATGAAGCATATGACGGCCATGCCGAAATTGCAGTCAAGATGAAGCTTGGGTGTGTGCGATCTTATGACGGTAAGAAGTGTTCCGAAAAAGAGCCACGGATAAATAAGATAATATAAAAGAAGGTAATTTCTGGCCTCTTTGATCGTTTCGGCAGAAATTATGAGCATACTTAAAATATCTGCAACAATGAGTACAGATGACGTAATGACAAAACCAATATTCTTGTGTTTCTCACGAAGACTGAAAATGATCGCGATCAACACAATTAAGATTAGAAGTGTAAAGATTATTTGAATAGTCATTGCTCCCCGTGTTAAATAAGAATATATATATTATAACACCGGATATTTATAAAAAAAAGATAAACAATGCCTTATTTATGCCTTTTTTACAGAACCGGGACAGATTCCCACTCCGAATGTTGCGGCACCGCATCCGCTGCAGCCCGCTCTGCAGTTTGTTGTGATTTCTCCTCTTGCCGCCTTTTTGTATTCTTTGAGTAAAAATGCCTTGCTTACACCGATATCTATGAAATCCCAGGGAAAGATCTCGTCATCATTTCTTTCACGGAAAGCATAGAAATCGAGACTGAGACCGCATTCATCAAGAGCTTCGATCCATCTTTCGTGTTTATACCGGTCTGACCAGGCATCGTATATTCCGCCTTTTTCGTAAACCTTTTTGATGACGGCGGCAACTTTTCTGTCACCCCTGGCAAGAAGTGCCTCAATAACGCTTGTATCGGCATCATGCCAGTTGTAATGGATCCTCTTCTGGTTTAACTGTTCGGATATTCCTTTTCGGCAGACATATGCCTTCCTTATGAATTCGTCGGTCGTACACTGAGGAGCCCATTGGAATGCGGTAAACGGTTTGGGTACAAAGAATGATGTGGAAACGGTTATGGATATAGGTCCGTTTACTCTCTTATCCCTTGGCACCATTTCGAAGAATTCCGCTGCAACCTTATTGGCAAGATCTCCTATTCCGAGAATGTCATCATCATTTTCAAAAGGATGACCGAGCATGAAATAGAATTTGAACTTGGTCCATCCGCCGGCAATCGCCTGTGCGGAACCGGAAAGAATATCCTCTTCCGTAAGACCTTTGTTGATAACGTTCCTGAGTCTCTGTGAACCGGCTTCGGGTGCAAATGTGACCGAGGTCTTCTTAATATCCTCAACCTTGTTCATTACATCAAGGGAAAATGCATCTATCCTGAGAGAAGGCAGCGTTATATTGACCTTCCTCTTTTCGCATTCAACTATAAGGTTATCCAGCAGCTCCGGCAGATGGGTATAGTCTGATGAAGAGAGCGAACTTAATGAAACCTCTTCATATCCGGTTGAATCGAGCATCTTATATACCGTATCGAGAAGCTTTGCAACGCTTCTTTCACGTACGGGTCTGTACAGCTCTCCCGCCTGGCAGAATCTGCAGCCTCTTATACAGCCGCGCATTATCTCAAGCACGACCCTGTCCTGAACGCACCTTATATAAGGAACCACCGGATTCTTAGGATAATATGTATCATCAAGGTCTTTGACGACTTCTTTGCGGATCTTAAGAGGAAGCCCCTCAACTACAGGCTTAAAGTCGCTCAGTGTTCCGTCTTCGTTATATGAAGGCTCATAGAATCTGGGAACGTAAAGTCCGCTTATCTTACCGGCTTCGATAAGAAATTCGTCTCGGCTCCTGCCTTCATCCTTCATTTTCTCATAAAGATCGATCAGCTCCCTGTACCTTGTCTCTCCTTCTCCGATGTAGAAAATATCGAAAAAGTCGGCGATCGGCTCGGGATTATATGTGCATGGACCACCACCGATCACTATGGGATCGTTCTCGGTCCTGTCTTTGGATTCAATAGGGATTCCGGACAGATCCAGAACCTGAAGGATATTGGTATAGCACATCTCATACTGGATGGTTATTCCCAGGAAATCTGCATCTTTGACCGGCCTCTGTGATTCGAGAGAAAAAAGAGGAATATGCTTTTCCCTCATTATCTTATCCAGATCTATCCAGGGTGAATATACTCTTTCGCACCAGACATCGTCGAAGGAGTTGAACATATCGTAGAGAATCTGAATGCCGAGATGGCTCATTCCTATCTCGTAAACATCAGGAAAGCACATTATAAAGCGGACCCTGACGGAATCAGGGTCCTTTATGCATGAATTTACTTCGTGTCCGATATATCGTTCGGGTTTCTCCACGGACATAAGAATGTCATTGGAGAGAAAAAGTTCATCAGAGCTCATTTTATCTTCCCGCAAGTTCTTTGGTGACTTCTTCCCAGGTGATCTCTTTTTCGGCCATCAGAACCATCAGATGATAGAGCAGATCGCTGATCTCATAGATGACTTCCTGGTTTCCGGCATTCTTGGAAGCTATGATCGTTTCGGTAGCTTCCTCTCCCAGTTTCTTAAGGATCTTATCAAGTCCCTTATCAAGAAGGTAATTGGTATATGATCCTTCCTTGGGATGAAGCTTTCTGTCCTTGATGACCTCATATACCTTCTCAAATACCTGAAGAGGATTTACTGCGTTTATTTCCTCGGAACCTGTTATCTCGTTAAAGAAACAGCTCCTTGCACCGGTATGGCATGCAACTCCGACCTGTGAAACCTTGGCGAGGATCGTATCCTTGTCGCAATCCGCGGTAAGACTCTTAACATACTGGTAGTGACCGCTTGTCTCACCCTTTACCCACTGCTCTTCACGGCTTCTCGAATAATAAGTCATGAGACCGGTAGCAATTGTATTAAGAAATGCTTCTTCATTCATGTAAGCAAGCATCAGGACTTCGTTATTCTTGTAATCCTGAACTATTACCGGAACAAGGTCGTTGGGTCCCTTCTTTAAGTCACTCCATTTGATCTTGCTTTCAAGGTGTCTTACGATGATGCCGTTCTGCGTGCAGATATCCTTAATGGATGAGATCTCACCGCTGTTAAGGGATATTACGTTACCGGTAACGCCGCTAACGGAGTCTTTCTTCAGATACTCGATGATCTTGTTAAAAGCAAGCTCCTTGGCACTGATGATTATGGGAAGCTTTATCTCGTCTTCAATGACATCAAGTGCATGGATATTCTTAAGAAGAACGCCGGAGCAATACTTGGTGCAAAGATCGGCTACACTGCCGGTATCTGTGGCATCGCTTGCGTGATAATTGGTATCCGTTCCGATAAGAAGACTTCTGTCGAGGCTTTCAACCTGCGTAGAGAATGTCTTGGGAAAGGAAACCGCAGCATAGATCTTGTCCCTTCCGAAACGTCCGCTTGCCGCGGATGTAAGAAGGATATTTACTTCCTTGTCATAATCAAGGATGACCTTGGAACATCCTGCATATATAAGCTTTTTGACATCCTCAAGACGCTTGATGTTTCCGGTTGCATATACGGGAACTTCACTGTCACCGCAGATCGCACGAATGATCTTCAAAGATTCTTCGTGAGCATCATCTCCCATTCCCTCGGAAAGGTCATATACGATAATGCCGTCCGCAAGATCCCTGCAGAATTTCATTGCAAGAGAATACGCGTCCGCTTCGAGTACGGTATCATCCTCGTCGGATACAACAGCCGAACCGTTCTTAAGATATATGCATGGTAAAAACTTCTTAACGTACATTAAAGAGCTCCTTTCGTGGAAAGCACACCCTTAACTCTGGGATCGACATATGTAGCCATATCAAGAGCCTTGGCAAAAGCCTTGAACATGGCTTCCGTTACATGATGTGCATTTCCGTCGGATAAAACTTTAAAGTGCAGATTCATTCCTGCGGAGTAGCTTACAGCGTAGAAGAATTCCCTTATCAGTTCAGTATCGAGATCACCGATCATGGGAACCTTATATTCGTATTCAAATCCAAGGAAAGGTCTGTCGCAAAGATCGAGGCTGCAGAGAACAAGTACCTCATCCATGGGAAGAATGAAATATCCGTATCTGTAGATGCCGGCTTTATCGCCGAGAGCCTTTTTGATGGCTGTTCCGAGAACTATGCCGGTATCCTCAACACTGTGATGACCGTCCACATTCAGATCGCCTTTGACCTTACAGTCAAGATCGAAGAAACCGTGCTTTGAGAATGCGGAAAGCATGTGGTCGAAGAATCCGATACCGGTATCGACATTATTCTTACCGCTGCCGTCAATGTTCAGGCTTATCCTGATGTCGGTCTCTTCCGTCTTTCTCGAAACGTCTGCTTTTCTTATTTTCCTGGTTGCGGGCATAACTGCCTCCTTATGGATTTGGTTTATTGTTTATTCAAAACGAACCTTTATGCTGTTGGCGTGAGCGGTAAGACCCTCATTATTTGCAAACAGCTGAATTGACTTGGAATCTCTTTCAAGAGCATCCTTGGAATAGTATATAACAGAGCTCTTTTTAATGAAATCATCAACATTGACGGGACTGAAAAATCTTGCTGTTCCGTTGGTGGGAAGAATGTGGTTGGGACCGGCAAAATAGTCACCGAGAGGTTCCGAGGAATACTCGCCGAGGAATATCGCACCTGCGTTTCTGATCTTGGTCATTACCGCGAAGGGATCCTCTGTCAGTATCTCAAGATGTTCGCTCGCTACGGTATTTACGGTATCAATCGCTTCATCCATGTCGGAAGCCAAAAGGATATATCCGTAATTGTCCAGTGACTTTCTGATGATCTCGCTTCTTGAAAGAGTCTTTAAGAAGCCTTCGATCTCATCGTTGACCTTTTCGGCAAGCTTTTCATCGGTGGTTACAAGTATAGCACTTGCAAGCTCATCGTGCTCGGCCTGGCTCAAAAGATCAGCGGCCACATATCTGGGATTTGCGCTTCCGTCCGCAAGAACCATAACCTCGGAAGGACCGGCGATCGAATCTATGCTGACAAATCCGTATACGGCCTTCTTGGCAAGTGCAACGAAAATATTGCCGGGACCGGTTATCTTATAAACCTTGGGAATGGATCTTGTTCCGAATGCCATTGCACCGATCGCCTGTGCTCCGCCGGCTCTGTAGATCTCATCGGCTCCGGCAATGTCTGCCGCAACGAGCGTTCCGGGATCAATGACTCCGGTCTTGCCGGGAGGTGTGCACATGATAATGCGGTCAACACCGGCTACCTTGGCGGGAACGATATTCATAAGAACGCTTGAAGGATAAGCAGCTTTTCCGCCCGGTACATAAACACCGAGTCTTTCGATGGCTGTGATCTTCATACCGAGCATTGTACCGTCCGGTTTTGTTTCAAACCATGAGTTACGAAGCTGTTTTGTGTGGAATTCACGGATGTTTTCAGCGGCTTTTTTGATGACCTCGATGTATTCCTTATCCAGTTTGGTATAAGCTTCTTCAATCTCGGCTTTTGTAACCCTGATATTCTCTTCGGTAAGCTTATATCCGTCGAATTTTTCAGTGTACTCAAACAGAGCTTTGTCGCCGTTTTCCCTGATATTTGCAAGGATATCATTGACGGTTGATTCGTATTCTGTATACTGCGCGGGAGATCTTTTGAGAAGCGCGCTCTGTATCTCCGCAATTGAATCCGATGTAAGTTTTACGATCTTCATAATATCGATAAATGAAGGATCGAGCGAAGCATAAGCTTTATCGATTTCTTCTTTGGTAACTCTGATATTGCTTTCGTTAAGAGTGAATTTGTCGAATTTTATTACATATTCAAAAAGAGCTTCGTCTCCTCTTTCTTTGATATCATCACAAATTCCCGCGACTTTTTTCT
>JAGCRJ010000291.1 GCA_017964745.1 Lachnospiraceae bacterium | reverse complement strand
CTCCGCAGCCTATCGCGGTGTGGTTTACAAGTGTTACACCGGGTAATGCGTTAATGACTGCGATCGCACCGCCGAGTGCACATGTTGTTCTTGGTCTTTCTATAAAACAAGCCATTTCTTTCCCTCCGGGTCATCTTTTGTTAATCAGGCTCTGTTTGCGAAATTGTAAAGGTCGGTGGACAGGTATCTTTCACCGGTATCGGGAAGGAGCGCAACTATCGTCTTTCCCTTGTTCTCGGGCCGCTTTGCAAGAAGAAGTCCCGCCCAGGCTGCGGCGCCGGATGAGATTCCGACGAGCAGACCTTCCGTACGGCCGAGCTCTCTCGATGCGTCTATCGCTTCATCTCCGCGGATCGGAAGGATCTCATCCACAACATCAAGATCCAGAACCTTGGGAACAAATCCGGCTCCGATACCCTGTATCTTGTGAGGTCCGGTAGGTCTTCCGCTCAGAACCGCCGACTCCCAGGGTTCGACTCCGACTACCTTGATCTCGGGATTATGTGCTTTGAGTCCTTTTCCGGTACCGGTGATCGTTCCGCCGGTTCCTATTCCGCCGACGAAGATATCAACCTTTCCGTCGGTATCGTTCCATATCTCCTGCGCTGTCGTATTTTCATGTGTACGCGCATTTGCGGGATTTTCGAACTGCTGGAGTATCACGGAATCCGGTATCTGCGCATTGAGCGCTTCCGCCTGTCTTATCGCTCCGTTCATGCCGAGCTTTCCGGGAGTAAGAACGACCTGTGCTCCGAGCGCCGCCACAAGAGTTCTTCTTTCAATGCTCATGGTATCCGGCATTGTGAGAATGACGTTGTATCCCTTGGTCGCACCTACAAACGCAAGACCGACACCGGTGTTTCCGGATGTGGGCTCGATGATGGTCGATCCTTCCTTAAGGATTCCCTTCTCCTCAGCATCCTCTATCATCGCAAATGCGATCCTGTCCTTTACGGAGCCTGCGGGATTGAAATACTCAAGCTTCAGATACAGCTCTGCTTCCAGACCGTGAACCTTCAGGAACCTGTTCGGTTTCAACAAGGGAGTTCCTCCGATCAGGTCAGTTAAATTTTGTGCTACCTTTGCCATTTTTGATCCGCCTCCGTTTTAATTCCTGTTTGCTTTTTCTCTTCTGTCGTCATATGTCATCAGTTTCCCGATCGCGTAATCCACGGGAGCCTCTATCTCGAGAGGAACGGGTCCGAGATCCCTTACGATCTTCGCCGCGCCCGGTCCTATCTTCGCTGAAAGGACATATCTGCAGTCTTTCAGTTTCTGTGCCACATCGCCTATATAATCGTGATTGCACTGCCCGTCGCAGGCCCTGCCCGCTTCTATCGATCCGGTCACTTCCCAGCTTTCGTTATCGGTAACTTCTATAACCTGAAATTCACTGCAGTGTCCGAAATGAAGATCGATGTTCTCTCCCGAATATGTCGCCACGGCTACAAGATATTTCATATTCTCCCTCCTCAGCCGTGTGAAAATGTATTCTGTGCATTGAGCTTTTTCAGATCGTAGATCTTGTCCGACAGCTCGAGCTTTCCGGGTATTCCCACCGCATCGGCCCTGCATCTCTGACAATGCTTGAATACTTTTATGTATTTCTCTGCCTTTGCCCTTGCTTCATACAGCTCGTTGCATCCGGGCTCTCTTAAGAATGAGAACTTGTGCTGCGGGATCAGCGGGATGATGTTCATGAAATCCGCGCCCCATTCCGATACGGTCTTTGCCACCTCTTCAACGTGGTGATCATTTATGCCGGGGCAGAGGACCATGTTTACCTTGACCGTCGCTCCCAGCTCCTTTACTTTTCTGATACCCTTTTCCTGGGCATCGATCAGTATCTTTGCACCCTTGACACCGGAATATGTCTTTCCGTTCTTTACAATGTAGAGACAGATGTTTTTGAGTATTTCGGGGTCGACCGCGTTGACGGTGACCGTTATCGTCTTCACACCCGCTTCCTCGATCAGGGCGTTCGCCCTCTTTTCTAGGAGTAATCCGTTCGTGCTCAGGCAGTTGATAAGCTCGGGATGTTCCTTCCTGATCAGCTTGAAGGTCTTTATCGCATGATCCGTCGCAAGAGTATCTCCGGGGCCCGCAATTCCCGCCACAGTGATCTCGGGACAGAGCTTAAGTGCCTGATCCACCACACCGGCCGCTTCTTTGGGATCCAGGACACTGCCCGTGACACCGGGTCTGTTCTCGTAGGTATTTCTCGTCCTGTTACAGAAAGCACATTGGATATTGCAAGCCGGACTCACCGGAAGATGAATTCTTCCCTTATTCAGGTTCGGCCCCTTCCCAAAGCAGGGATGGAGATTGCTGATATGTTCCAACGGATCTTTCAGTTCAGGCAATTCCTTCTTGCTTTCCGTTCCTTCCATAGTTTTTTCCTTTCACAAGCGTTTTTTACATTTTATTTTCGGATGCCCGCCCTGTCTAATACCCGATTCCTATCCCCCGCTATAACTTTCTCTTATAGCAGGATAAAAAGAAAACTTTGTGTATTCCTTTAATGATCGCTAAATTTAAACTTGAACTTAATGCGGCAGGATTCATAATATAGGTAGTAACAGGTCCGTCAGGACATATCCGGAGGAACACAATGATACCCGCAGACATTAAAAACACAGAGATCAGGGACGAATTCTGGAGCCGCAAACAGGCTCTTGTCAGAAAAGAAGTGATCCCCTACCAGTGGGAGATCTTAAACGACCGCATCCCCGAGGCTGAGGCAAGCTACTGCATGCACAATTTCAAGGCCGCGGGTCTGCTTAATGAGAAGATGAGAAAGAAGGGAGATGCCTTTGAAGCTCCCAGGTTCACATACAGGGGCTTTGCGGTCTTCCCGGAAAAGAGAGAGGATGCAAAGGAAGACGAATTCTACGGATTCGTTTTCCAGGACAGCGATTTCTACAAATGGATAGAAGCCGTAGGCTATGCACTCATGACAGGCCCGGATCCCGTTCTCGAAGAAACCGCGGACCGTGCGATCGATATAGTATGCGCCGCCCAGCTTCCGAACGGTTATCTCGACACTTACTACATAATTAACGGAATGGATAAGAGCTTTTCCGACCTCAGAGACCACCACGAGCTCTACTGTCTCGGTCATCTGATCGAAGGAGCGATCTCGTATTATCAGGCTACAGGCAAAGAAAAACTTCTTAAGACAGCGGAAAGGTATGCCGACTATGTCGCATCACTTTTCGGAACAGAAGAAGGAAAGATAAACGGATATCCCGGTCATGAGATCGCAGAGATGGCACTCTTTGCCCTTTATGACCTCACCGGTGAAGAAAGATACAAAAACCTCGCTGAGTATTTCATTAATGAAAGAGGAAAAGAACCGAACTATTTCGAGAAAGAGCATCCCGACATGAAGGGAAAGCCCGACTACTATCATCAGGCGCATATTCCCGTAAGGGAGCAGACCGAAGCGGTCGGACACGCCGTAAGAGCCGTATATCTCTACAGCGGAATGGCGGATATGGCAAGGCTCACGGGCGATGCGGCTCTTCTTAACGCATGCGAAAAGCTCTTCGACAGCATCGTAAACACCAAGATGTATATCACGGGAGGAATAGGTGCGACGCATCTCGGCGAAAGCTTCTCACTTCCCTACGACCTTCCAAACGATACTGCATACTCCGAAACATGCGCGGCTATCGGACTCGTATTCTTTGCGGAGAGAATGCTCCGTATAAAAGCGGATTCAAAATATGCGGATGTAATGGAACTTGCGCTCTTCAATACCGTCCTGAGCGGAATGGCTCTCGACGGAAAAAGTTTCTTCTATGTAAATCCTCTCGATGTGATACCGGAAAACTGCAAAAAGGACGAGCGAAAGACCCACGTAAAGCCGGTCAGACAGAAATGGTTCGGCTGCGCCTGCTGCCCTCCGAACATCGCAAGACTCATCACCTCACTCGGAAGATACATCTATACCGAAGATGAGAATACACTCTACACACATCTCTATGTCGGTTCAGATACGACCAAGGCCGTAAACGGCAAGCTCGTATCTGTCAGCATGGAATCGGGATTTCCCAATAACGGGAATGTGAAGATCGCGGTGAACGGTGCAAAAGGCTCCGGATTCAGACTGGCGCTTAGGATCCCCGGATGGACAAACGGCAAATACAGACTTGATGTGACAGGTGCATCGGAAAAAGAAGAAAAAGACGGATATATCTATTTAGGAGAGTTCTCTGAGAGTGCGGCTATAGATATTTCCTTTGACATGATCCCCCGCCTTATGGCAGCGGACAGCAGGGTGGCCGAGGATAATCTTAAAGTCGCGGTGACAAGGGGTCCCATCGTCTACTGTATGGAAGGGGTCGATAACGGTGACAAGCTCAGACAGATAAGAATAGATAAAAACGTATCGTTTACCGAAGAGATGAGCGGTGAATTCGGTTACGATGTCGTCACCCTTAAGGCAGATGCAAAACGTATCATACCGTCCGTCTCCGCACCTAGGCCCTTCGGTGAACTGTACGGCGAATTCTCATCCTTTGAAGAAAAAGAAATCTCCCTCCGGCTTATCCCATATTATCTGTGGGCAAACCGGGGAGAGAATGAAATGAGTGTCTATATAAATATCTGATCAGAACTTTACGGTCTCGGGAGCACCGGTGAATGAACTGAAGGTAGCGGTGGCATCCTCGAAGTAGAATACTTCGGTGTTGCCGTCGTCTGCCGAGTACATAGCCTGAAGATTGGGATAAGCATCCAGCATTGACTGGCGTGCCTCTCTTCTGTCATCCTCAACGAGCTTTCCTGCGACTCTCAGCCACTCGCCGTTCATGAATGCACAGATCTCAACCTTTGGATTGGCATGTATCTGCTTCGATACATCCTTGACCTTGCCGGTCTGGATATAAACCTTTCCCTCAAATACATTGACGGTTCCGAAGGGTCTTACTCTTGCCTGATCTCCGTCAACAGTTGCGAGATAATAAGTTCCCGCTTCCTTTAAGAATTTAACTACTCTTTCCATCTGAAAACCTCCTTGAAAAAATTAATGCCAGTACGGCTTTTGATCCTTATGTGAATAGCCTTTCAGCTTTTCAATATAACCGTTTATTATCTTATCATATTTATCAAGGGATGCCCCTTTGATCTGCCCCGCATCCTTCATTCTTGTGAAGGCTTCCTCAAGTTCCTTAAGGTTCATCTGTGCATTGTCCTTGTAATTGTTGGACATGTTCATTTCGAGTCTCGTCATGATCATATCCAGCTCTCTTTCATATTTCGTTTTAAACAGTCCCATATGCCGTCCTCTTCAAACTCTCCGATATATGTTCAGATGCTTTTTACTTTCTTGACTTAAGCACCTTCTTACGGTCGTACATTTTCCTGTCCGCTCTCGCAAATACGGAATCGAGATCGTCATCACTGCCTGATGCAAAGATATCAAGTCCCTCCGAAATGACCACGCCTCCCGACAGGACATTCTTATCTATCTCCTCTTCAAAGAGCTTCACAAGCTCTTCCCTGTCCGCATAATCATCACCCTCAAGAAGCGCCACGAATTCATCACCGCCGATGCGGTAGATCGGACTGTGCTTGAATACGTTACAGATCAGATGACACGCATCCATGATATATTTATCTCCGGCATCATGCCCTCTCGAATCATTGACCTTCTTCAGATCATTAAGATCGAATACGACAATGCCGAATTCCCCTGCCGATCCTTCGGATATAGCGGCATCCATATCGGATTTTCTGTCCATGAACGCGGTCTTGTTCTTAACATTGGTGAGAGGATCCCGGTAAGCCATTTCCTTGACCGATCCGAGTTCCCTGTGCCAGTCCCACTTTTCATCCGCAATGACGAATGTATGAATGACACACCCCGCAAGGAGAAGTCCTATCGCATAGTACGGCATCATCGGGAAAACATTCTGCAGGACTATAAAAACGGTCATGACCAGTCCCGAGAATGCGGTCGCAAGATAATGAAGCTTATCCTTCTCGGATATTCCCTTTCTGAGTGCCACGGCAAGAGTATAAAGTGCTATTGCGGAAAAGAGGATGGTCTGCATGCCGAGGGATATAAACCTGCAGGGTCCGGGCAGATATTCAGTTTCGATATCAAAGCTGAAAAAAACCGGGACAAAAGGATTCAGGATAAGCGTGAGCACCTGGAAGATGAATATGCTCCCGGCAGCGTATTTCAGTAAGTTGTTCAAAACACTTTTGCGGTTGAGATAAGTGATGATAAATCTCATCCACAAAATAACGGTAAGGCTTGTCGCAAGGAAATAGAGAGTGGTAAATGCAAATACAAAAGGAAGGATCCTCGTTTCATAAGCGATCCCCCAGGTGGCATCCACCACATAGTAGATCATTGCACTTATAAGAAAAAGACGATATCTGCTTCTTGCGGGAGCGGAAGCGGTATTTTTCGCCTTAATGACAGCTTCATAATTTACAATGAAGTGAACTATTAAACTGAGTAATCCGACGCCGGAGTAAGACATAAACAAAATTCCCCTCTGTTACCGATTATACCTTATAACAGAGGGGTTAGCATATATGATTTTACTATATATATTTATGCTTTTCTGGCTTCATAATCGCTCTCGATATCGGCTTTCCATGCGCCACCGGTAAATGCCTCCGCCATGGATGCTCCCTTGCACTTTCTGGCCTTTGATACAACCTTTCCGAGGACATCATAGTTGAGTGCTATTCCGGCTTCATCGCAGCAGTAATCGGCAGCCATCTCACGTGAGATACCCATATTTCCCGCGGTCTCGATCGCATCGATATTGGCGCCCAGGAATATGAACTCCCAGTGGTCCTTCTCCTTCTTCTGTTCGATAAGGCGCTTGATATCCTTAAAGCTGTATCTCCTGCTGGCATTTTCAAGGCCGTCGGTGGTGATGATGAACAGTGTCTTCTCCGGACGGTCCTCTTCGCGTGCATACTTGTGGATATTCGATATGCGGTCGATCGTCTCGCCAACGGCATCAAGAAGTGCGGTGCAGCCTCTTACGAAATACTCTTCATCAGTGAGCTTTTTAACCTTCTTAAGCTCGACCCTGTCGTGGATGGTCTCGACCTTATCGTCGAACAGCACGGTTGATACATATGCCTCTCCGTCTTCCTTTTTCTGCTTGGAGATCATGGAATTGAATCCGCCTATGGTGTCGCTTTCAAGTCCGCCCATCGATCCGCTTCTGTCAAGAATGAATACAAGCTCGGTTAAATTTTCTCTCATAGTATTTACCTCTTTTCCGCCGCCTGAGCAGCTTTAGTTTGTTTGCCGGACCCTGTTATGTCCGGTGTGTTTTTGTTTCTGAGGTAATACTAATAAAATACGGACCCGGGTTGGTCTACCGTCAGGCGACATTTTCCGGGTCCGAAAAGAAATACTTATTATATGGTTTTAATGATACTTATTATGCGGTTTTAATGCGATCCGAGAGGTGGCTCTCCGTATTCATCCAGAGTGAAATTTATGACGAACATGTCATAGTTTTCCTTCTCAATGAAGTAACGTACTATAAGATCCTGCCTGCTGCAGGGCGAAAGTGCAAGTCCCGCTCTTGAAAGAAGATCCTTCGTATCATCAAGATTCAGTTCCAGTGCGATTGCTATCGCAAGTGCCGTGGATTTGCTCGGATTCTTGGTGGTTCCGCATTTGAGCTTTGAATATGCCTTTCTGTCTATGCCTGCTTTTTTCTGAAGCTCGGGCTCCGTGATGCCCTTCCTGTCTGCAAATTCCCAGACAAGCTCCATGAATGACTTATCCAGATCACCGATGACATCATCGAGCTTTCGCCCCGGCTTAAATGCAGGTGCTGAGTCGGCTGTGGCCATAGAGGCAAAAGCCATCGGCTTCATATCAGAAGCAGACATCTGCATGGCATTCGCAGATCCGGAAGTTTTCGCCGCCGCGCCCATAAAGGCGCTGCCAGATGCGGCCGGTGCGGACTCCCTTGCTGCGCCTGTCTTCTTTATCCCGAACAGGCCCGGCTTTTTTCTTTTCTCCCGGGGAGCCTCTTCGGACTCAAATGATACGCATTCTTCGTCAGCCGTTTCAAAAGCTTCGTCAGGGTATGCATCCTCTTCAAGTCCGACTCCGTCGGGCTGAGAACAAACATCGTATAATAACTCTTCAGGTTCCTCGTAGTACTTTTCCAGATAGAGTCTTACTTCGTCAAGTATCT
>JAGCRJ010000290.1 GCA_017964745.1 Lachnospiraceae bacterium | reverse complement strand
TAAACCAGGTGCCTGTTGTTAATGCGGATGTAGTTACCG
Organism: Lachnospiraceae bacterium; assembly: GCA_017964745.1. Taxonomy (GTDB): domain Bacteria; phylum Bacillota; class Clostridia; order Lachnospirales; family Lachnospiraceae; genus AC2028. The sequence continues at coordinate 17,717 of JAGCRJ010000290.1, read as the reverse complement.
GCTTTTCCGTATGCATACTTCTCGTAATCGTATTCGGAATTAATAAGGATACCTTCTTCCCTCTTGTTGCGGGACAGACCGTACTCTGTGCGCCCTTCGTATTCCTTTCCGTTTATCCGAAACTCGGACAGATGGATCCCTCCATTTACGAAGCTGCCCTGGATCTCGGTGCATCACCCAACACGGCAGTAAGAAAGGTTGTCATTCCCCAGATCATGCCCGGAATCGTTTCCGGATTTGTAATGGCCGTAACTCTTTCGCTCGATGATTAATTTGTTGCGACCTACACCCAACCCGCCGCATTCGATACCATTTCCACATATGTCGTAAACGCGACGAGAGGCTCCAGAACCGAGATCAAGACCGCCCTCTGGGCACTTTCCACCGTGATCTTCCTTATCGTTCTCTGCATCTGCCTTGGAATGAACAGAAGGAAATCTGTAAAGGAAAACACCAAAGTACGTAAGGACAGGAGGGTAAGCGCATGAGAAAGAAGATAGCTTCCTTAACCCTGGCTGCGGTACTTTTGTTCGGAACTCTGATTAGCTCAGTCTCTGTAATTCCCGCACAGGCCGCATCCGATGATGTGATCACAATAAGAGTCTGCAACTGGGAAGAGTATATCGACGAAGGCGGCTGGGGAGATGATGAACTCATCGATCTTGAGTCCGGTGACATCTTTGGCGAGAACGCACTCTATGAGGATTTCGAAGAGTGGTACTATGAGACCTACGGACAGAGAGTACATGTGGAGTACAGCTGCTTCGGAACCAACGAAGAGCTCTACAACATGCTCACACTCGGAGATGAGTTCGATCTTGTATGTCCTTCGGAATACATGATCATGAAGCTTATGACAGAGGATAAGCTTGTTCCTTATTCGGATGATTTCTTCGATGAGGAGAACGAATACAACTATTACATCAGAAATGTTTCCCCTTTCATAAGGGAAACATTCGAGACCAACGAGATAGACGGCCAGTACTGGAATGAATACGCCGCATGCTATATGTGGGGTGTTCTCGGATTCCTCTATAATCCCGATGTCCTTTCCGAGGAAGAGGTTTCCACATGGAATCTTCTTATCAATGAAGATTACTGCCGTCAGATAACCACCAAGGATAATGTCCGTGACAGCTATTTTGCTACGCTCGGTGCGATCAAGGGTGATCTGTTCCTCAGTGAGGAATTCCTGAACGACCCCGATTATCATGACAGACTTGCGGAGGAGATGAACGACACCTCCGAAGAGACCGTTGCAGAAGCACTTGCATTCCTGCAGCTGGTCAAGGATAACGTTTATTCTTTCGAGACAGACTCCGGTAAGTCCGATATGGTCACCGGCAAGATCTTCTCAAACCTTCAGTGGTCCGGTGATGCGGTATATGCAATGGACCAGGCTGAGGAAGAGGATGTTTACCTCGCATACTCCGTTCCCGAGGAGTGTACCAATCTCTGGTTCGACGGATGGGTAATGCTTAAGGGCGATATCGATGGCAATCCCGAAAAGCAGAGAGCATGCGAAGCGTTTGTCAACTTCCTTTCAAGACCTGACAATGCTGTCAGAAATATGTACTACATCGGCTACACCTCATCGATCGCAGGCGGTACAGACGGAGACCAGATCTTCGAGTATGCCGACTGGTGCTATTCCGCTGAGGATGATGAAGAGGAAGTTGCAGATTACGATATCGGGTATTTCTTCGGAGATGAAGAGAGCGGGGATTATGTTCTCACCGTTCCCGAGGAGCAGACCTACCGCCAGCTCTTTGCACAGTATCCTCCCAAGGAGGTTACCGACAGAAGCGCGGTCATGAGATATTTCGACGGTGATGCCAACGCCCGTATCAACAGGATGTGGATCAACGTAAGATGCTACAATATCGGCAAAATAAAAGCTGCCGGATGGGCAGCCATAGTGCTTGCAGCTGTACTGATGACAGCCGCACTCATATATTTCAAGTCAGGTAAAAAGAAGACGAAAGCTATTCGTCGTCCTCCTCAGCCGCAATAACACCGCTGATAACGCTTGTGACAGCGGAGATGACAACGACTGCGGCAATGATTACAAGCAGTCCGCCTGCAAGGATCAAGAAAATACCTGAATTCATAATTGCTCCTTTTGGTACGAGTTTTAAACTGTCTTTTATTCTATCACGGACGGGTAAAAAGTACAATAAAGGCAATTTGCACACAGGCCGTCATATCGGATTTTACTGAGTTTTCCGGGCTTCCTCCCCATGCGGGAGGGAGCCTTTTTTATGCAGTTTACACGAATTTTTAACAACCGTGCGTTACCTGTTGACCGCGGTAAAAACCTTGTGTAAAGTGTATCTCATATCTGTTCGGGCAGTTTTGGGACTGCCCTGTTTTCATGCTCAAAAAGCATCTTCTGCGGGCCGTCCGTTTGGGAGTTTATATGACGGACACAGTATCCAAAGCCCGCTCGCTTCTTCCTTCCCTTACCGATGAATACATAACCGGTAAGGGAAGCGAACTCATCTCATTAAGACGCGGGCTGATCACAAAAGAAAAATTTCTTGATGATGCGGGTGAATTCATCCGCGAAAAATACAGCGAGAGCGGGGACGTTTCGGGAGAACTCCTGAAAGAGTTCGAAGAGTATATCTTCGGATATTCGAGACTCACACCGCTTTTGGACGATCCGGATATTTCCGACATCCGCGTTATGAGTCATCGTAACGTCAGGGTCAAGAAAAACGGAAAGAGAATGGATTCCGGTGTTTTCTTTTCATCCGAAAAGGAATACCGGCAGTTCATCGATTACATAGCAGCCAAGAACAGAGTCAGCGTATCGAATCTTTCCGCGATACAGAGGTTTACCGATTCCGAGTCGCACCCGGGATTTATCCTGCGTTTTACCGTTTCGATGCCGATCGTAAATACCTATGACGAACCCTATCTGTGCATACGAAAGGTGCCGAAGACTTTCCCTCTTTTAAAGGACCTTGTCGGTAAGGGAATGCTGGATGAAAAATGTGCGAGGATCCTTGCACTCAGGTTCAGGATGGGTTCGACTCTTATCTGCGGAGGTAATTCTTCCGGGAAGACCACACTGTTAAACGCGCTGAAAGAGACCATTCCCGATGACAGTGCGGTGATGGTGGTTCAGCAGGCGGATGAGCTGACGACAATGTTCCATCCGGATATGATGTTCCTCCACTCGGTTCCGCCGAGCGCGGAGAGCAAGGCGTCGTACGATCTCGAGCATATAAGTATTGCGGGACTGACGATGGATGTCGATTTTTTTCTCGTCGGAGAGATCAAGGGAGCGGAGGCACTGTATATACTCAATGCCGCATGTACCGGACAGATCTGTGCGGGAACCATCCACTCAACATCCGCCATGAGGGCTCCGGATAAGCTTGTCGATTACGCCATGTACGAAAGCAGGTATTCGAGGAATGAGCTGATGAGGATGATGGACTGTTTTAAGACGCTGATCTTCATGAAGGATTTTAAGGTTGCAAATGTTTATGCCTGCAAGGGCTGGAACGAGGAAAGGAGGGAACTGGATTATGAACGTCTGCTTTAGTGCGTCGGTCTTCACACTTTTGCTGGCCGGGTTTTACGGACTTATGGAGGGGTTCAGGACAACAGAGAATATAAAGAAGACCGCGGGAGTATTGAGCAGACGGCTTGATGAAAAAGGAAGGGAAAATGCGCTCAGGAAAAGAGAAGCGATAAGGATGAGAGCGGACCGTGACGGGATCTGGCCGCGGATAGACAGGGCACTTGTCTACAGCGGGATCGTAAGACTTCTTCCGGGACTTACGACTGAGAAGTTCATAGCCCTGATGAGCGTGGCCTGCGCACTTATTTTCATATCATCCGGGATCGCAGCGGGAGTGATCGCGGGAGGCATCATCACGGCGGTATTTCTTTTTTCCGTATACGCGTTCATAAAGCTTCTCGAAATACGCAACTTAAGGAAAACAGGCGAGGACCTGCCGAGACTGCTCGATCTTCTGGGTTCATATGCGGCTTCGGGAGCAGTGTATTCGAACATATTCGGACAGATAAGCATCTATATGAACGAACCGCTGCGTACGGTGTTTGATGAGTGCGGTGCCGAAGGAAGACTGAGCGGTGATATCTCGCTCGCACTTCTTACCATGGCCGACAAGATCGAACATCCGCAGTTCAAACAGCTGATCCGCAATATGGAGATAACCTCAAGGTACAGTGAGGATATTGCGGGACTTGTGAGCGACACGAGAAGAAGTCTTCGTGATTACCTTAAGGAGAGCTCCGACAGGAAAGCAATGCTCAGGGAATCGGCGATCAATATGGTGCTTCTTATGGTAATGAGTTATGTGGTCATTGCGATATCGGCAAGCCTTGCGGAGACTCAGGTAAGCACGGTTGTTCTGGGAAGCATCCCCGGAAGGGTTACACTCGGTGTTCTCGGAGCGGTGCTGATGATGTTCTTTGCCCAGGCCGCATCTTTGTATAAGTGAGGTTTTGAATGGTTCCAAATAAGTATTACGCATATATCGCCATGGCGATGATGATACTCTGCAGTCTTTTGTCGGGGGCGATCATCTGTATGGTCATGGATCCGGGAAACAGCAGAGTGATCGCAAGCGGTGCGGAGTTTGCCGGAATGATCAGAAAGAGGCAGAAGCAGAATGCCCTGTATATAAGATTGGAAGACTGGCTCAGGAAAAACGGAGCATGCTTCCATCTCGGTAAGAGGACCGATCCGGGAAGTTTTACCGCGCTGTGCATACTGCTCGGTGCGGTCGGTTTTCTTGCGGGCAACCGCGTATCACCCGGAAACGGTATCCTGCTAGGCGTCGGACTGGGACTGCTCCTTCCTTTTACGATCCCTGCACTGAACAGAAGCGATAACCGGAAAATGCTGCACGACATAAAGCTCATATATCATTCTATGGGCGTTCAGATAAAGAGCGGAGTGTATGTTACCGATGCACTTGCGGAGTGTTCCGGATCGGTCGAGAACATCAGGCTCCGGAGCGCGCTGACGGATTTTTATGCCGATGTGATCATGAAATCCGATATATATGCATCGCTTGAAAGATTCAGGTCTTCATTCGATGACAGATATATCGATTCGCTCTGCATGACAATTGTACAGGCACTTGAATCCGGACAGGCGGTAGATCTTCTGAAGGACATAGCGGAGCAGGCATCGGATATGGAAAATGAGATATTTGCCGCAAGGAAAGCATCGCTGGACAGGCTTCTGACATTGAGCCAGCTGATGGTCCTGGGAGCGGTACTCGGAACGGCGCTTTATACCTGCATCGTCTATATGATGAGCAGAGCCGTAGGATTCAGATAAATAAGAGAGGAGAAATGAAATGGACAGAAAACCTTTATGGGTATTGATATTGGAGCATGGAATGAAAAAAGAGAAAGGACTTGACGGGATACTTGTCACGATAGGACTTTGCATAATAGCCCTTCTGCTCTGCGTGGTCATGAAGGATTCTCTTACGGAATTCATACAGACGATAGTCAAGGCGATGACCGACAGTGCAAAGGGCATCCTCAGTACTCCGGGTGCATTCGGTTTTCCCGATATGAGGTTCATATGATGAACGCATTTAAGAAAAGAAAGGGAAGCATCGGAGATGTGATGCCGATGGGGATCTTTGTTATATGCATAGCGGTTGTGTTCACGGCGTTTGCCGATTGCGTCCGTATAGTAAATGTAGGGAGCAATGTCAGTCAGATCTCCAGACGCTACATCCTGAGGATGGAAACAGTGGGATATCTTGACGAGACAGACAGAGAGGGGATCTTGAAAGAACTTCGTGACACGGGACTTTATGATATCTCTCTCGGACAAACGGACACCGCGGAAGTCGGATACGGCAATCCCGTCAGGCTCGAAATAAGAGGATATACGGAGGACGGTTATGAGATCTCGGAATACAGAACATCCACTGCCAAGTATTAACGGATTTTTCGGAAAAAGGCATACGGGAAAGATCGAATATGTTATGGGAATGTATGCCCTTCTGTTCGTTCTTGTCATGGCGATGGTCAGTCTGCAGATCCTGAGGTACAAAGCCGATTCGGATATCGCTGAGGACGCGCTTGCCGCATCATGTCTTGCCGCTCTCGATGTGGATCCTTACAGATACGGAACGGATCACTGCCTGGTTATCAATGATCCTGTCCACGCAAGACAGCTGTTTGAAGAGGCTCTCAGGGATAATATGCGGCTTGAGCCGGATATGACATATTCCGGAGCTGATGACTTTTACATCACGGGAAAAGTAAACATAGATGACTTCAGGATATATACGGTTGACGGCGATAATGTCACGGAATACGCGGTATCCGGATACGGCATCGCGGAAAGCACCGGAGTGTACGGAAGCATGAAAACTCCTTCGGGTCTTACGGTAAGATCTGCCGGAGCGTATGCGAAGATATCATTTGATACATATGGGATATTTGATGTGAGGATAAGGGCATGCAAGGAGGCGTATGCCGAGATGCTCGGCAAACCCTTTCCTTAAGTGAAAAAGGATGACTATGAGAAAAGATAATAACAAGAAAAATGAAGCAGTAAAGGTAAAGTTTGGAATATTCGTCTCGGCCCTGATAACGGCAGCGGGAGTATTTGCGGTAATGACATATCTTCAGAGACAGGCTCTTTCCGATTTTGAGAAAAAGGAAGTATATGTTGCTGCATCGGTAATTCCCAAAGGTACGGTCATAGATGAGTCAAATGCGGGTGAATATCTTGCTTTGAAAAGTGTCGATGCCGGGTGCATACCCGATCACGCTTCGTTCGATCCGAAATTGACCGCAGGCTTGTCGCCTGTTTACGACATAAGCGGGGGAACGATACTTACCGACAGTATGTTCACATATCCGGATACGGTCACCTCTGAAATGGAGGAGCCTGTAATGGCCGGTTTTAAGGCAGACGATCTGTCAAAAGCCGTCAGCGGAATACTGAGGGCAGGCGACAGGATCGATATCTGTTACGTGGATCCCGAGACGGGAAAAGGCGAGCTTCTGTGCGAAAACGTATATGTCGTGAGCGGATATGACGCATACGGAAATGCCATATCGGATGCAGGACCCGCGGTGATGTTTAATATTTACCTCGAAAGCAGAGATGCTCCCGTTTTTTATGAAGCTCTGGCATCGGGCAGCCTCTATGTGGTCAGGCGCTGCGGGTAAAGAGTAAATGCTTATAATATCTATGGCTCTTGCCGCGATATCCCTGATACTTGCTTCATATGAGGATATCCGTACGAAGAGTGTCACAAATGCCGTCTGGTGGATCTATTCCGCCGGTCTGTTAATGCTGTTTTTTGAAGAAGGCGCGGACACGGGGGTATTTTTCGAATGCCTTATCGCGGTCGTTATACAGGAATATATAATGTGCAGGACATACGGAAGAGCAGACAGTCATGCTTTTTCGTGCTGCGCGGTGTTTATGGTATTGTCCGGCAAAGGACTTGAAGGACATATATTACATATGATCCTTGCACTGGCGATGCTTTCAGCCGTACAGATCCTGCGCGGAAACATCGCACGCGGATTTAAGCTTAAAAGACCTGTTCCCTTCATCCCGTACATCGCTTTATCGTTTATGATCTCGGTGATCATCCTGCACTTAGTCACCACGCGGATGTGTTGATGAATCAGTGTATACATGTTATCATTGCCTCGAAAGCAGGTATCTTTCGAGGTGCGATATGATCTAAGAAAGGCCCTGCTCACGGAGGTGAGAGGCTATGGTGAAAGAATTGACCAATAAACAATTGCAGTTCATAACTTGGCTTATTACTACGGCAACCGACAAATGCCGTACTATAGAGGAAGTAAGGGAGTTGAACAAGGAAATCAGGCTTCATTCCGACGGACTGATCGATGGTCTCAATGAGGAAGCTTTATCAGAATAGAGTGAATTTTTCAGGCGGCCGCCCTGCATGGGTGCGGTCGCCTTTTTTGATGTAAAAACTTGAAAAATATGATAAAATAACGATGTATGCAGATTTTTACCCTTAGTCGGTAATTTGTTTTGCTGTGTCTGTGGGGAGGACATGTGTTATGACAATATCCTGCGTAATGATAGTCAAAAACGAAGAAAACATTCTTGCCAGATGCCTGGACAGTATCAGGGATCTTATGGATGAGATCGTCATAGTCGATACGGGCTCTAATGACAAGACCAAGGAGATAGCCGCAAAATATACGGACAAGATATACGATTTTACATGGACCGGAGATTTCTCCGATGCGAGGAATTTTGCTTTTTCAAAAGCAACCATGGATTATATCTATTCTGCAGATGCCGATGAGGTGATCGATGAGGCTAACCGCATCAAATTCATGGCTCTTAAGACTATGCTCCCCGAAGAGGTGGAGATCGTACAGATGCGCTACGGTAATCAGCTCAGCCATTCGACCGTATATAATTTTGACGAAGAACTCCGTCCCAAGATGTTCAAGCGTCTCAGACAGTTCGTATGGCAGGAGCCTGTCCACGAGATGGTAAGGCTTGATCCGATAGTTTTTGACAGCGAGATAGTCATAACCCATATGCCCGAAGAAAACCATGGCAAAAGGGATCTGGAGATATTCTCCAAGGCTACGCTCGGTGGCGGAAAGCTCAGCAAGAGACTGTTCGATATGTATGTCAGGGAACTTTTCATCGCAGGTACCGAGGATGATTTCAGAAATTCGCTTCCGTACTTCGTATCATGTGCGGCCGATGTTGAAATGGATCCCGACTGTGTGAACAAGGCATGCCTTGTTATCTCACATACAGCCAGGATACACGGCGACATAGTTATGTTTTTCAAGTATATAACCAAACTGATGGCAAGCGATCCTTCATCGGAGGTATGTCTGGAGCTCGGTCTTTTCTATGAGAGGATCCAGGATTTTGAAGAAGCGGCCATATGGTTCTATAATGCGGCATTTGAAACGATCCCAGCTGTGGTGATCACTTCTTCCGGAAAGGATGCCGCCGAAGGATTAAAGAGAGTATATAATGCGATGGGCATGCCGGAGGTAGGCGTGCAATTCGCAAAGGATATAGAGGCAAGAGGATGAACTGGGAATCAAACGTCAGAAAAGTAGTACCTTATGTACCGGGCGAACAGCCTACAGGAAAGGTTATCAAGCTCAACACCAACGAAAATCCCTATCCCCCCGCACCCGGGGTGGAAGCTCTTTTAAAGGGATATGACATATCACTTTTAAGAAAATACCCGGATCCGACATGTTCATCACTGGTGAACGTGCTGGCCGAAAGTATAATGTAAAGCCCTCGCAGGTTTTTGTCGGAGTAGGTTCCGACGACGTTCTTGCGATGGCTTTTCTTACGTTTTTCAATTCGGATAAGAAGATCCTTTTCCCGGATATCACTTATTCTTTCTATGATGTGTGGGCGGATCTTTTTAAGATCCCCTATGAGCAGATCCCACTCGATGAGGATTTCCGCATCATCCCCGAAGATTATTCGAAGGAAAACGGAGGTGTTATCATCGCCAATCCCAATGCTCCCACCGGAGTGTTCATGGGACTCGACGGTATTAGGGCGGTCCTTGATAAGAACCGTGATGTCGTGTGCATAGTTGATGAAGCGTATGTCGACTTTGGCGCCGAAAGTGCCTTAAGTCTTCTTGAGGAGTATGATAATCTGCTCATCATCCAGACCTTCAGCAAGTCAAGGTCAATGGCCGGACTCCGCATAGGTTATGCCATCGGTTCCGAGACCATGATCAAATATCTTAACGATGTAAAATATTCATTCAATTCCTATACCATGACATCCCTGACTCTGGCTCTCGGTGTCGAGGCCGTAAGGGATGATGAGTACTTCAAAGCTACTTGTGCGAAGATAGTAAAGACCAGGGAAAAGCTCAAGACAGATCTTAAGGGGCTGGGTTTTGAATTTCAGGATTCCAAGACCAATTTTATCTTTGCAAAGCATGCATCGGTATCTGCGGAGCATATCTTCACGGAACTTAAGAAGAGAAATATCTATGTCAGATATTGGAATAAACCGCGCATAAACGAGTATCTGAGGATAACCGTCGGCACGGATGAGGAATGTGACACTCTTGTCACAAATCTTAAAGAAATAATAGCTCAAGGAGAGAAATAATGATCGATTACATAATCAGTTTTTTTATTTCCATGGTGCCTCTAGTGGAGATAAGGGGAGCCGCAATCTATGGTGTTACAAAGGGACTGGATATCAGAATCCTTTATCCCGTATGTATCATCGGAAATATGCTTCCCGTTCCCGTGATCTTCTTTTTTGCAAGAAAGGTTTTGGAATGGGGTAAGGATAAGAAGTTTATCGGAAAGTTCTTTACCTTCTGTCTGGAAAAGGGACATAAGGGAGGCGAAAAACTTCAGGAAAAAGCAGGCCGCGGACTTTACTGGGCACTTTTCCTTTTCGTAGGAATTCCTCTTCCCGGAACAGGCGCCTGGACCGGAACTCTTGCTTCAAGTATCCTGGATATGGATTTTAAGAAGAGTGTCATTGCTGTTATGTTAGGCGTTGTTCTTGCGGGAACCATCATGGGACTCGGAACTGCCGGTGTACTTACCATAATAGGAATCGGAGGCTGATTTGGATTCATACAGTGCCTTTGCGGGCGTATATGATGAACTGATGGCGGATGTTCCCTATGATGAATGGGCCCAAAGAATAGACCGCGACATCAGAAGATACGGTGTGTCCAAGACATCGGGCGAAAGAGAAGAAGCCGCAACCGAAGATGAAGCCGTTCTTGCGAGTGAAAGGGACCTTGTTGCCGATCTTGCGTGCGGAACAGGTGTCGTAACGAGAAAGCTTTTCGATAAGGGCTATGATGTCTTCGGCGTCGATATCTCTTCCGAGATGCTCTCGAGGGCTATGGACTCCGACGATGAGCGCGGCATCATGTATCTGAATCAGGATATATGTGAACTCGATCTGTATTCGACCATAGGAACCGCAGTCTGCATCTGTGACAGTCTGAATTATCTTCTTTCGGATGAGGAGCTTGAAGCGGCTTTTGCCGGTGTTTCAAATTTCCTTTATCCCGGAGGAGTATTTATTTTCGACTGCAATACCTCTTACAAATACAGGGAAGCGATCGGCGAATCAACCATTGCTGAAGCGGGAGACGATGTATCCTTCATCTGGGACAATTACTACGATGAGGATGAGAACGTCAACGAATACGACCTTACACTTTTTATAAAAAGGGAAGACGGTCTGTATGAACGTGCGGAGGAGACTCATCTCCAGCGCGGTATAGAAAAAGAAGACATAGAAAGTCTTGCGTCAAAAAGCGGACTTGAGATAATGCTCATTGCCGATTCCGATACGGACTGTGAAGTGAGCGGAGAAACCGAAAGGATCTATGCGGTCCTTAAAAAGCCTGAAAGTAAATGATAAACGAAAAGTGTCAAAAAGATTATATAGTTTCCGCAACCGCTGCGGATTTCCACATAAGGGCATTTGCCTGTACGACCCTGAACATCTGTGAAGAATCCAGAAGACTTCACAACACAAGCCCCGTTATGAGTGCGGCACTCGGAAGAATGCTTTCCGCAGCTGCGATGATGAGCATCATGATGAAGGGTGACGGAGACAAACTCACGATACAGATCAAGTCCGACGGCCCATCCGGAGGACTTACGGTATGTGCGGATTCCCACGGTAACGTAAAGGGCTATACTCCCGTTCCCGATGTCATACTACCCGCCAAGGCAAACGGTCATCTGAACGTATCGGGCGCTATCGGAAACGGAGACCTGATTGTCGTTAAGGATCTTGGATTAAAGGAACCCTATGTCGGAAGAACCGCTCTTCAGACAGGTGAGATTGCGGAAGACATGACCTATTATTTCGCAGCTTCCGAACAGACTCCTTCATCGGTGGGACTCGGTGTTCTGATGAACAGGGACAACACCGTAAGATGCTCCGGAGGATTCATCATTCAGCTCATGCCTGATGCGGGGGATGATGTGATAGCCGTGATCGAGGAGAACCTTAAGAGTCTTAAGAGCGTTACCGAAATGCTTGATGATGGTCTTACTCCCGAGGATATGATACGTGAAGTCTTAAAGGGACTCGATATCAATTTCAACGAGACCTATGACTGTGCTTATAAGTGTGACTGTTCCGATGAGAGGGTGGAGAAGGCTCTCATCAGCCTCGGTGAAAAAGAGATCGTCGCACTGATAAAAGAAAACAAGGACGCCGAGATTCATTGCGATTTCTGTGAAAAGGATTATATCTTCGGGCCCGAAAGGCTGAAGGAGATCCTGAAAAAGAGCATCAGGACAGCTAAGTGAATTGTGGGCCTGCCGGCCCTGTAATAAAGGAGAACAAAATGGTAAAAGTAAACGATAATTATCTCAAGCTTCCCGGAAGCTATCTCTTTTCCACCATCGGAAGGAAGGTAAAAGAGTACAGCGAGGCACACCCCGATGCGAAGATCATAAGACTCGGTATCGGTGATGTTACACAGCCTCTTGCACCCGCCATAATCGATTCACTCCACAAAGCAGTGGATGAGATGGGTAACAAGGAAACCTTCAGGGGATATGCTCCCGATCTCGGATATGAGTTCCTCAGAAATGTCATCGCGGATACCGATTACAAAAAGAGAGGATGCGATATCTCAGCAGACGAGATCTTCGTTTCCGACGGAGCAAAGTCAGACTGTGCCAACATCCAGGAGATCTTCTCCGTGGACAATAAGATCGCGGTATGCGATCCCGTTTATCCCGTTTACGTTGATTCCAATGTAATGGCGGGAAGGACCGGAACCTGGGATCCCGCAGCGGAGAAGTGGTCCGATGTCATCTATATGCCCTGCCTCGAAGAGAACGGATTTGCTCCCGAGCTTCCCACCGAAACTCCGGATCTTATCTATCTGTGCTTCCCCAACAACCCCACAGGATCCGCAATCACCAAGGATCAGCTTCAGAAGTGGGTTGATTATGCTAACAAGGTCGGTGCCGTCATTCTTTACGATGCCGCATACGAAGCATATATCTCCGAGGAAAATGTTCCTCACAGCATTTATGAGTGTGAGGGTGCAAGGACCTGCGCTATCGAGTTCAGATCGTTTTCCAAGAATGCGGGCTTTACCGGTGTAAGACTCGGTTTCACCGTTATTCCCAAGGATCTCAAGGCGGGTGACACTCCCCTTCATCCTCTCTGGGCAAGACGCCACGGAACCAAGTATAACGGTGCTCCCTACATAATCCAGAGAGCGGGCGAGGCTGTTTATTCCGAGGAAGGAAAGAAACAGTTAAAAGCCCAGGTTGCTTATTATATGAACAACGCCAAGGTTATCTACGAAGGATTAAAGGATGCGGGCTATCAGGTATCCGGCGGAGTCAATGCTCCCTATATCTGGCTGAAAGCACCTGACGGCATGACCAGCTGGGAATTCTTCGATCACCTTCTTGACAAAGCACATGTCGTAGGAACCCCCGGATCGGGCTTCGGTCCCAGCGGAGAGCATTTCTTCAGACTCACCGCATTCGGTACTTACGAGAATACCGTAGAGGCTATTGAAAGAATAAAAAAACTGTGATATAGTCTGACATAATTCGAAAGCAAAACTGTCAAATACGGAGACTTATATTTTCTCTTTTACGGAGAAGATATCGGTCTCCGTTTTTTTGTGCCATAAAAGGAGGTACGGATCCGATGCCGGTAGAAAGAAAAAAGAAATTGATGAATATCCTTGTCATGATCCTGATAAAGATGATGTCTCCGGTGACCATACTTATTGCGGCGGCGTCTTTGTCCCTGAGCGGAATGCCTGCGGGAGCTGCGGGTATTCCTTCGCCGGAGAGCGTCATAAACAGTTATATGAATAATCCGTATATAAGATTCTATTCGGGAACACAGGGACTTGCCTGGACCACGGTTCATCCGGAAGGGTGCTCTATGTCACGGTACGGGACATACGTTTATACGGATAATACGTTCTACAGAGGGGACGAAGGTACGACGGTCATTCCGCATGATGTTGTCACAAGAAAAGAAATGCAGGGAGAGCTTAAGCCGGGACAGCATTATTACCCGGCTCCAATAGCGGGTTCCGTTGTTCCCGTCGGAAAGTGGGTCCTTTCACACAGGCCGGCACGCTGCATTCACGGCCCGTTTACGGCATGCAGGGATTTTGAATATTACGGGATAGAAGGACTTCCGAACACAATCTGTAAAGCCGAATATGATTCCGGCTGGATAGCATACTGTGCCGATTGCGGTCAGCCGCTTACAGGATATGTTTACACAAATGACATATGTGTCGGAAATATAGGATATCTTTTTTCGGGAAACGGAGAATTTGCCGATGTCTATCCCACGCAGTATGTCTTTATATGTCCTGCCGGCGGCGATAATCTTGAAAACGATCTTCATCTTGATACGCATGTATGTAAATGCTTTGTTTCATATAACCGATATACCGTGCGCTACAACGGAAACGGTGCGGTGAGCGGCTCCATGCCCGATTCCGTGTTTTACTACGGAGGAAGTGATGAGTATGAAGGAGATCCCGTAATAAGCGCAGATACGCTGAGAGATAATACATTTGTAAATCCCGGATATATATTTGCCGGATGGAGTGTTTCGCCGGATTCCGGGAAGGTGCTTGAAAACGAAAGTTCGCGAAAGGAGATAGAAGATTGCTTCGGATACTTAAGCGGAACCGGTGATGAAGCAAATGATACGGTAATTACTCTGTATGCGGTATGGGAAAAATGTGACAGCTTTCTTCTGATATCCGGCGGAAGCTTCAGGGATGAACAGGGAGCGTATGACGGAGCTGTAAACGGGGAATACATTAACGGGCACAACTTCTTCGAAAAAGGATATATGTATGAAACCTTTGCGGATCCCTCCCTTCTTTCGCATCCAAAGGGATACCGCGTGGAGCTGGATACGATGGGCGGTCCGGAAGCGGATCCCGTTTGGACGGATACGGAGTTTGCGGGATGGAGATTTTCCGGACTTCACGGAAGCGTTAGGGACCGGATGTCAGACGGGAGATTTACCTATGTTCATTCCTCGGGAGAAAACGGAAGCGTGGATGAATTTACAGCGGTGTGGAGAAGCGCTCCGCTTACTTTGCCGGACGCCGTGCATCCCGGGTATGTATTCGAAGGATGGTATACGGATCCCGATCTGTCACAGGAGCACTTCGCCGGAGCGGCAGGGGATCTGTTTGATACGGATCGTGATGTCAGACTGTATGCAAAATTCGTGACACTGTCTCTTGAAGCGTTTCCCGATTATATGGGTGATCCCTCCTTTGGAGAGATGCGATATGACGGTCTTGCAAGACTGACTCTTCCGGGTATCACCGGTTATGACATTTTCAGATATTACATATCGGGACCTGACGACAGCGAATGGAAGGAAGCTGTCACGGAAAACGCGGCTGCGGTATCCGGTCCCGGTGAAAGACATTATGGGGCGGGCGGAGAAACGCAGATTTACAAAGTAACAAGAACGGGTATTTATTCCTTTGAACTCTGGGGCGGTGCCGGTGCATCGTTCGGAAGTTATGAGGGAGAAAAAGGTGAGTATTCTTCCTGTGAGATCCTGCTACATGAAGGTGACGAGGTCAGGATATACACCGGAAGATCCGGTGAATGCACGCAGGATGATGAAGGAGTTGCCTGTTCCGGCGGAGAAGGATCGTTTATTGAGATCAACGGTGAGAGAGTCATGTCCGTTTCGGGAGGAAAGGGAGCGGATCTTGAGCTTAACATTGAAGAGGAATTCCTTTATTCCGGCAGGACCTGCGGTTATACGGCACAAGCATCGGGAGATTATACGCTTGAAGTATGGGGAGCAAGAGGCGCAGCCACTTCAGACGGATCTAACACTGCCGGAAACGGAGGCTATGCAAGCGGAACCGTTCATCTGGAAGAAGGAAGCATTCTGTATATATGCGTCGGCGGGATGAACGGATATAACGGAGGAGGAAGAGGAGGAAGAAGTGCTTTCGGAGACATCGGTGGCTCGGGCGGAGGTGCAACGCATATCGCCCTTGCAGACGGACTGCTGAAGGATCTGTCCGATCACAGGGACTCTGTACTCATAGTTGCCGGAGGCGGCGGAGGAAGTGCGGGAGCCAACGCAAGTTCAGGAGCGGGAGGCGGGACTTTCGGAGGAACGGGAATCTCTCCCTGGCCCGGCGGAGAGAGCAGTTCAAGCGGAGGCAGTCAGACATCCGCAGGAACCGGGTGGAGAAGAGGAGCCGGGGGATTCGGATACGGCGGAGACGGTTACAGTTTCACTCCGAACACACAGGATTATCTGTATATCATGAACGGCGGCGGAGGCGGAGGCTGGTACGGCGGCGGAGGCGGAACTTCCGATAGGAAATCCTACGGATGCGGTGGCGGGGGAGGAAGCGGATATACGGGAGGCGTGGAGAACGGAAGTATGTCAAACGGTGTATGCGGCGGAAACGGACATGCACTCATAACATGTATCGTAAATATCCGGGGCGGAGATGCTTACGGTTGCGAAACGGATTTTAACCCCGGCGACCTTCTGCACAGAAACCATGTACTGTCCGTTCACGGAGAGTGTGTATATCCGGCCGGTGATGACAGCCGGACGGGTTATTGCATCATAAAAGAGCCGGTCATCAGATATCACGGCTTATCCGAAAAAACCGTATATTCACCCGATATGGATTCCCCCGATGCTGTGGAGAGAGCCGGACTTGATCTGGATACATCGACGGGTGAAGTCTGCGTGTTCTGGAATATGCCCGATGATAAGGGAACGGAATACTCATATATTGCAAGAGCCTGGAAGGCGTCCGATTTGATCGTGCAGGAGGATGCCTATGCACAGACGGATGTAAAGACGCTTCGGATCACCACCGGTGTGTACGGGTTTTACTGTCTGATAGATACGCAGGATCATGCAACCGCCTACAGTGTCAGGGATTCCGGAACATTTGTAAGTTCACCCTGGGCGGATATATCCGGAACATCTCCCGATGCATGTTTTACGGACTGGTACCGCGATTCTTCTCCGGAAGACCTTCGATGCGGCGGTATCAGATTCACGCCTGACGGAAGCGATAAATATATTCATATTGTTTCCGCAGACAGGGCCGGTAATGTGAGCGATGTGTTCACCATGGCTGTCGACGGTCCGAATGCTTTCATACCGTATCCCGTAGTCACGGAAAAACTGATCGTAAGGGAGGGAGACAACGTATTCAGGCCTGCGGATTCAGAGGATGTATATTACGTCAGGGCTGACGGTGAGACTTCCTTTTATCTGGATCATTCTTCATACATATCGGGATATGCGAGACAGGGATATCAGATAGAAAAAGCTTTCTTTTACCAAAGCCTTAGTGAGTATGCGGAGTTTGATATTTCATACGGTGATACGGAACTTCCCGAAGAATCCGGAATGCCCGGGGAAAGCACAAGAACCGCGGGCTTTTATCCCTCTCCCTCCGGGGATTGCTCCGCTGACAGAAAAGACTACGGAAGGGAGCTTTTCTTTACCGGTGAATTTGTATCTTCCTACGAGGGTGAATTGTATATCTATCCCGGTGCTATGGCGAGGCTTGAGGAAGGGACCGGTTTCATAAACGAAAGTGAGCGCCTTAAATACAGTCACCCCGAAAGGGACTGGATGAACGGTCTTACTCTTATAGGGGATGCCACCGCACCCGAATGTTATGTAC
>JAGCRJ010000289.1 GCA_017964745.1 Lachnospiraceae bacterium | reverse complement strand
TTGGGTTCGGCAAAGAACATCCAGACTATGTCCAAAGCTCCTATGATCAGGCATAAAAGTAAAGCAAGGAGCGTCGCGCAGGACACGATCTTCTCTCTTTTCGATATCTTTTTATTCAGGAAGAACAGGACAAGAAAGACAAGAGGAACAATACCGCAATAGATAAACGGAAGCGAATGCTTAAGAAGGCCGTCATAGCTCATCGGAAGTAATTGAAGAAGAACTTTGATAGGATTTCTTATCAGGCCGTATGTCACACTTCTGTTTTCCGAGGCTTTTCCGAGCATCAGATCATAAAGAACGGGAAGCCAGGAAAAAGCCGAAAGCATAGCAGAAAAAATCCCACAACCCAGGCATCTGCAAGCAAGACTTAAAGCATTCTTCATCGAAAACTTTAAGAGAAGAATCCTGTATATGAAATAAACCACAGAGAAAATAACAAGGATATATGCCATATAGTAATCAAATATTATGGCAAAAGTGACCGACAGGATGAAAAAGTAATAATCCTTTTCATCGATCACCTTATCCAGTCCGAGTGCGATAAACGGAAGAAAGATACCTCCCCATATCCATACGGGAACTATGGTATAGATCACCATGCATGACATAAGTGCATAGCAGACGGAAAAAACAAGTGCTTTACAATCGGATACAGAACTCCGGAAGCCATTTTTCAGATATATGAATTCGGCAAGTCCGCACATTCCTATCATGCAGACGATCAGCCACCACAAAACCCACGGAAAGGCCTGAAGATCAAAGAAAGAAAAAAGGATAAACGCAGGTCCGCAATACATCTGAAGGGAATTGATGATGCCTCCGCCAAGACCTCCGAGAGACTGATATGATAACGAATTAAATCCATCGGAGACGTTGTTAATGAAATTATAAAAGGCCAGATGCTCCATCCTCAGATCCAGTATCAGGGATGTGAAATCCCCGCCGGGATAAATTGAAACAGAGGCAAATGCACATGCGATCAAGGCCGCCGGCAGCATAAATGAAAGTATATAAAATACAGGTATCCTGATTTTTTTATTTATTTCCCGCATATCTTTCCTTTATCAGATAGAAAACACATATCAGAATCAAGAACAACGAAATCATTATACCAACAGCCAGTCCCGGAGGAAAATATCCGATAACTATCTCATGTTCTCCGGCACTCACAGGCACAGTCATAAAGATTCCCCGATAAGATCCGTATTCTGTCCTTTTTCCGTCAACATAAACCCTGTATCCGTTCTCATAAGGGAGTGAAACAAAAACATCACAGTCTTCGGAAACGGTTCCTTTAAAGCCAAGGCCATCCCTTCCGATCGACGTCAGTTCAAATCCGTTTACTGCTCCGGCTATGTTCTTGTAAGCGTCTTCATCGTAATAATACAGCCATACTTCTCCCACATCATCATTAGATGAAAACACTGCAAGATCATGGGAAGAACCAATATCGAACGAGCCAAGGTCCGTGCACAGACTGTATTTCCTGTTTCCAAAACTGCTCGGACTATCATCGTCTATACAGCTGTCCCTGACCGTGTTGAATTCATTCGCACCGGGCCGGTCATCAACCAGATAGCTTGCGAACATGTAATAGTGACCGCTTCCCAAAGCCTGAAAAGAATAATCACGAATGGATCTGACATTTTCATAGGGAACATGCTCCGGGTTCAGGATAATGCTTTTATCCTGTTCCTTAAAAACTTCGGTATCGGCGCATAATCCGCTGAACAGATCGGAATAGATGATATCCATATTCCCAAACGGATTCTCGGTAAATTCCGGAGTGTCCCTGTCTCCCGATCCGTTTATCTCAAATGCCATGGGAAGGGCATATTTATTCTCGTAAAGCTTGAAAGTTTCATACTCTTTGATGAGATCGTAATCCTCCATATCAAGCCAATACGAAATGAAATACCTTCCGCCGAAAAGCCCTATTGCAGGCGGGGTCAGTCCAAAATCCGTAGTGTTCTGATAAATGGAACCGATCCCCAGCGAACGCAGGAAATCACTGAATCTCAGATTGTAGCTGGAACTGAATCTTGATAATCCGTCATAACCATACAAAGCTCCGTCATTACTTGAATACTTGTAATTGGTCATAAGTCTTCCGTAGCCGGATACATCAGAAAGCTCATTATGGGGAACAAGAGCTTCGGCCGCATCAAGATATTTATCATATTCGTTCCTGATACCGAATGCATAATCCGAACCAGTCTTTGCCAGAATGAACGAACCGTTTATAAACAGTTCTGTAAACGTAAATAAACATGCGATAATGCAGACGGTTCTTTTAAGGGTAAGAGTGATTTTGAATTTTACATTCTTCAGAACCTCAGCACCCCTTACGGCAAAACAGATCATAAAGAATACAAAAGTAAACGCATATCTGACTGAGAAATTGACGGGATCCCTGAATCCATGCCAAAGTCTGTCCAAGGGTCCGAATATAAAGGATGCAAAAAAGATCAGAACTATAATTGCTCCGGCAATCCTTGCCCTGGTATTCTTCTTTCCGTACGCAAACCAGACAAGTGCAAGCAGGACGGCAAGGCTACCGCAGAATATATTTGGGGATGCGTTTAAATCGAATCCCGGGTAGTTTTGTGCAGTAAAGCTTTTAAGCACATCGAACAGGGAATTCCTGATCATGACTCCATCGGTATCGAATCCCATCTCAGAAAACTTGCCACGGGAAAAATCCAGATATACCGGGATCAGCACAAACATTGAAATACCCGCAGATATGATTCCTTTCAATACAAACGATAAAAATCTCTTTAAGAATGTCTTTTTATCCGCACCTTCCTCCGCAAGTCTGAACAGCACATACATTACCATGGAGATAACGATCATAAAGGCAATGTAGTAGTTGCTGATGATACAAAGAGCCATCAGCACTATGAAAGAAGCACCTTTCTTTCCTTCTATGATCTTCTCGGCAGAAAGTGCTATAAGAGGAAGCAGCATCACTCCGTCGTACCACATCGGCGAAATATAATACATGAAGCTGTATGACATAAGTGCATAGCAACATGAAAGCGTAACCGTTAAAAGTCCGGATATGTCATGCTTTTTGTTAACTGTCAGAAACACCGAGCAGAAAAGCCCGCACAATCCTATCTTGAACAGAACCATAAAAAGGATTGCATCCGGAAGATATCTGACGGGAACAAATAAATACAGAAAATCAAAAGGAGAAATATACAGAGCAAGAGTCCCGAAAAAACCACTCCCGAGACATCCGTACATCGAATATAACAGATTGTCGAATCCGGGTCCGCCATTGGAAATATAACTGTAAAGAGGAAGGAGCTGAGTTTTCAGATCATAAGTAAGAAGCAGGTTTTCACTGCCCGGATATATCCCAACATTAAAGAACGCAAAAAAAGCGATCAATAACGGAATGATAAAGCAAAGAATGTAAACGATATATTTATTTGTCTTTTTGCATTCTGCTGCCATATAGTTATCATCCGAATGAATAAACTGCAATTCCGACTATAATAAGAGCAAGCGCCGCTAACCTTTTCGAATCCAGTTTTTCCTTGAAGATCCTGACTCCGAATAATGTAATGTAAAGATAACCTGTTGCTTCCAATATTGGGCCCATGGAAAGAGGAATACCACGGTATGCGAGTATCGAAAGAAACGTCGATGCAATAAATATCGCATATGCTCCGATCACAAGCGGGTTGAGGTATTCTTTTAAAGGATTATCATAATGCTTGCCTGCCGACTTTTTCAGAAGAACCTGTGAAACAGATGCAATAAAGGTTCCGAAAAGCAGAAGGAAGGCATAAAAGAAAACAGAATTACTCATCTTCTTTCACCTCCCTGCTTTCAGACTCACTTCCGTCACTTACCGCATAAAGAACAATGCCGCAGATAACAAATACTGCGCCGAGAACCTTTCCGGGTGTCACTTTTTCCGAGAAGATCAAAAGTCCCCAGATTATTCCCCATACAACAGTTATGGCCTTATTGGCATATGCAACGGTAAGAGGCAGATGCTTTATGATCTGCTGCCAGCAAAGTGCGTACAGGGCAAGAAGGAACAGCACAAGCCCGTAGAACAGGCAAAATTTAAAGCTTGGAAACGGTTCGGCCGAACCCAGTTTACTGAACACAGCACTGAGTGAATAAAGAACAAGCAATATATGCAGATATATAAAATATTTCTTCTTTCCCATCATTTATTCTTTCTTTTCAAGGGAATATAAGCATACAGAACAAAGCAGACGATTGAAAGCACCGAGACCAAAATGCCCGGCAAAAGTCCGGGAGGAACATATTTTATGACAATTTCATGCTCACCCTTAACGGCACGGATGACCATAAGCGTATTTCTGTAAGAACCGTAATCCGTTCTGACTCCGTCTACATACACTCTGTATCCCGCTTCGTAAGGAAGTGTGATCAGCACATCCGAGTCTTCGGATAATGATCCTCCCAGCGTGATCCCCTTGCTATTAATCTTTTTTATTTCAAATCCTTCGGAACCTGAAATTATTGTCCTGAAGAGATCTTCATTGTAATAATACACCTTTGATGCGCCTATCACATCATTTGATGACATAAGTATAAGTTCATGCTCCGATCCCTCTTCAAGATATCCGAGATCCACACAGTAGCTGTACTGACCGTTCCCGTATTTTCCCTGTTTTCCGTCCAGCACGTAATCCCTGATGATATTAAGAGGTTTGAGATTTCCCTTTTCATCCCTGAATTCATTAAGATAGACGACCTCATTCATATGATTGACATAAAGGAAATAATGACCGCTGTTTACTGATGAAAATACATATTTTTCGGATGAATCGACACCTTCGGGAAGATTTTCTTCTTCTCCGGTGAAATCAAGCGGCACTTCGGTATAGATCCCGTCACAGGTTCCCTCTCCGCTTCCGAAAAATTCATCATAGACGATATTCTGATTTATATACGGATCCGATCCGAAGATAAGCGGATCTATAGAGTCATTTATGGCGTATGCAAAAGGTAAACTGCAGGTGTTTTTCAGAAGTTCATAGCCGTTATATTCATAAACAGGGTCATAAATATCCGATGCCTCATCCGAAAGCGATATTACATATCCCGTATCAAACAGGCCGATCGAAGCCGGCGTCATACCCTTTACAACGATCACATGATTCGCCGAAGCAAATCCAAGATTTCCCAAAAGTTCGCTTACGTAGTAATTGTAGCTTGATGAAAACCTTGAAAACCCGGAATACCCGAACAGTGAACCGTCAAAACCCGAAAACTGTGTTGAATTTGCTATCCTTCCGTAAGTCCCGTCATTCCGAAGATCATTTACGGAAAGCAGATGATCGTAAACATCCACGGTCTTTAAATAATCTTCGTAAGCTGTATGGCCGGCCTCACGGGCAAGCCCGGCAAGTACAGAGTGGGAATTGTAAATGAGCTCAAATAAGCTGAAGACGAAGACCGCGACTAAGACAGTCTGTTTTATCATCCCGGGTATATTCTTCAAAACTCCTACCGCAATCCGATATCCTCTTGCGGCAAACACAATCATAAAAAATGAAAAAGTAAAAGCATACCTGACCGAAAAGCTGATAGGATCCCTGAATCCATGCCACATTCTGTCAATGGGACCAACGATAAATGAGGCAAAATAAACAGCGATAACAAGTACACCCGCAAGTCTTGCTCTTATGTTCTTCTTCCCGTATATAAGCCAGATAAGAGCCATGACAGTAACGACCGTACCGCAGAAAATATTGGGTGAAGCGTTAAATTCAAACCCGGCATATGAACCGGGTATAAAAGAGCGCAGCACATCGGGGAGCGAATTCTTGATTGCAAGAGCGCCCGGCATGTTCCCGCTTTCGGCCATCTTTCCCCTTTGCAGATCAAGCCACGCGGGGAGTATGACAAACATCGCGATTCCGCTTGCTATCAGACCGTGAAACGCGAAACGTAACGATCTTACGATAAATTCCCTAATACCGGTCCCCTCTTCGGCAGAGCGGAAAACAAAATATATGATAAGTGCGATCACGACCATGTATGCGATGTAATAATCATCAATCAGACACAAGGCGGTAAGAACTATGAATGCGGGACTCTTTTTACCCGCAATGATCTTCTCAAGCGAAAGAGCAAGAAGCGGCAGCAGAATGACACAGTCATACCACATCGGGGCAACGTAATACATGATGTTATATGACATAAGTGCATAGCAGCAAGAAAAAAGGACGGCAACAGGTGCCGAAAGAACGGTTCTGTCGTGATGGGAAAGATAAAAACATGCGGAAACTCCGCAAAGCCCGATCTTAAAAAGGATCATGAAATACAGAACAGTCGGGATCGATCTTAACGAAACAAAAGAAAAAATGAGATCCGGAGGGGACAGACAGAGTATCACGGTACCGTAGATATTTCCGCCGAGTCCGCCCGCCATGGAATGGAAAAGATTATTAAATCCCGGACCGGGATCAGACAGATACCCAT
>JAGCRJ010000288.1 GCA_017964745.1 Lachnospiraceae bacterium | reverse complement strand
GAGCAGAGTACAGCAGACTGCCGATGTATGGAAGAGTTCTCCCGATATGTCGTATGATGAGGCACGCAGCATGCTCCTTGATCTTACCGCTGCGGATCCGGATTCACAGGACATCTATGTTGCTTACGGTAAGGATATGACATTCCTTGACGGTTCCGGATGGATACCCGATGATACGTTTGATTTCACTGACAGACCATGGTATAAGGGTGCGATCGATGCAGGTGGAGAGCTTTATGTTTCCGATCCCTATGTCGATGCATCCACGGGAAAGACCTGCCTTGCATGTTCCGTAGAGCTTGAGCCCGGTACGGTTCTGAGCAGCGATATAGTCTTTGACCAGATGGCCGAGAAGATGAGTGCTTTCAGATCGAGCTCAAAGGATGTCAGGATTTATATCATCAACGGTGAAAGCGGGGATATCCTTCTTTCCACCGACGAATCCATAGTCGGAACAAATCTTTCGGGAACCGCAGATCCCGTTCTTGCGGGACTTAACTCCATTTATTCTTCAATGGATACTTCCGTATCCTATGACGATGCGAAGGTTCAGACCATTAAGACCGGCGCCGGCAAGATGATGTATGCCGCTACCGCTGTCGAAGGAACTTCATGGGTTGTTGTAAGTGCAACTCCCGACAGCTTCGTTATGGACAGAACCATAGCATCCCTCAATGTCAGCCTTGTTATATCGCTGGTACTTCTTGCGGCTCTGGCTGCATTCCTGTTCTTCACCATCAGAAAGCATCTCGATCCCGTTTCATCCGTTTCAGGCAAGATCGGTGACCTCACCGGCGGTGACTTCACAACCAAGATCGATCCCGAGGGAAATAACGAGATCACCACACTCAGCGAACAGCTCAATGATTACATCGACCGTATGAGGGAGATGCTTCTTCACCTTACCGAGATCTCGGACGATATGTCCACAAGTGCGGAACAGTGCAAGAGCATTTCCGACGGACTTACCGATTCCAATTCCTCACAGAACGGTTCAATTGAAAAACTCAATGATTACCTCACCGACCTTAACCAGTCCATAGAGGATGTCGCAAATGCGGCAACCGAACTTGCGGGCGTATCCTCGGGACTTGCAACGGGTTCCGATGAAGTAAGACAGCTCTGTTCCGAAGCGGTCAAGTCTTCCGAAGACGGACGCAGTGAGATGAAGGTAATGACCGAAAGCGTTACCGTACTCAATCACACGATCGGACAGCTTGCCGAGATCATCAGAATGACCGCGGCTACCGTGGATGAGATCAAGGGAATAACCGATACGATCGGAGATATCTCTTCACAGACCAACCTTCTTTCACTCAATGCTTCGATCGAGGCGGCAAGAGCGGGAGAGATGGGAAGAGGATTCGCGGTTGTTGCAGGCGAAGTCGGTGCACTCGCAAATCAGTCTTCGCAGGCTGCATCACATATCAGTACCCTTGTCGAGACCATTACCGGAAATATCGTAGACATCAACAAGAAGGCCGACGACTGTCTCAAGGATATGGAGAAGTGCCTTGCCGGCGTTGACCGCTCCAACGAGTCCTTCGATGTTATCTTTGAAAGCATCTCAAAGGCTACCGATGCGATCTCCGACATAGCCGAAGGCATAAGCAGGATCAATGACGTTGCTACCGGCAATGCCGCAGCTACCGAGGAACAGGCGGCTACGATCAATCAGATCCTTGAACTTTCCGATTCGATCGTTCATGAGAGCTCCAGAATTTCCCATGAGACCGATAACCTTTCCGATGTATCCGTTAAGCTTACAGGATATTCTTCAGAGATAGAAGGAGACCTTAAGAACTTTAATCTCAGATAATGCTTTATACTTTGTCCGATGAGGGTGTGAAGAATGGTGAATCTTGATATTGTTACCGATGTCATCATGCTCCTGGCTGCCATCATAGGCTTGCTCGGCAGCTTGTTCAGATATGTGGAGATTCCGAAAAAAGGATGGCTTCTTGCATCCATGTTTTTCCTTTCGGAACTTCTGAGTGATTATTATTGGACAACCTACACGATAGTTATGCATGAGGAACCGGACGTGTCCGCGTTCCTCGCATACTTCGGTTGGAACATCGGATATGCCATTATTTTTCTGTCGGTTCTTCATATGCGCAGTGAGGGATCGAAGAGGTATTTCAATCCTCTGATGCTCCTTCCCATACCGCTCAACCTGTTTCAGTTCTTCATCTATATACAGTACGGCGGACTGTTCAACAATATCTGGCAGGTCGGTTTATCGACTATCGTCGTCATCATCTGTCTGCAGTCCATTCTGTATTATCTGAAGGAAAAGAAGAACGGAGAGCCGGTCCCGTATTTTCACTGCATCATTATCTTCTATATCTTTACCCAGTATGTGATGTGGACCGCATCATGCTATGACTGGTATTCCGATTTC
>JAGCRJ010000287.1 GCA_017964745.1 Lachnospiraceae bacterium | reverse complement strand
ATTTATGTGCCTTGGCCTGATACTCTCCCGAGAAGTTAAGGTCGATATCGGGCTCCTTGTTTCCTTTGAATCCGAGGAATGTTTCAAACGGTATATCAAAGCCTTCCTTGCAGAGCGGTTTTCCGCAGTTAGGACAGTTGCGGTCGGGCATATCGACTCCGGCTTTTCCCCTGAACTTAAGTACCTCTTCCGAATCGAAATCATAGAAATGACATTCGGAACAGTAATAGTGGGGAACAAGCGGATTAACCTCCGTGATTCCCGCCATGGTCGCAACAAACGAGCTTCCTACGGATCCTCTGGAACCTACGAGATATCCGTCCTCCACGGATTTCCAAACGAGCTTCTGCGCAATGATATACATAACGGCGAATCCGTTTGAGATGATCGATTTAAGCTCTCTTTCGAGTCTTTCCGTAACTATCGGAGGAAGCTCGGGACCATAGATCTCGTGAGCCTTGTTGTAACAGATCTGCTCGAGCGTCTTGTCCGAATCGGGAATGACGGGAGGACATTTATCGGGTCTGACCGGAGAAATGCACTCACACATATCCGCGATCATATTCGAATTCTTTATTACTATCTCGTCAGCCTTCTGGCTTCCGAGAAAAGAAAACTCTTCGAGCATCTCCTCAGTTGTCCTGAAGTACAGGGGAGCCGTGGGAGGAAGGATCCTGTCACGGTTTTCACTCTTCGAATCGTAAATGACATCGCGGTAGATCGCATCGTCGGGATCGAGGAAATAAACATCTCCGGTTGCGACGACAGGCTTTTTAAACTGCTTTCCGAGCTCGGTTACTTCCCTTACGATATCGCGTATGTCATCGATTGAGGTAATGTTCGGGAAGTGATCGTTTTCGACCATGAATTCATAGGCCGAAGGCGGCTGGACCTCAAGGAAATCGTAGAAAGATACGACATTCGATATCTGTTCGGAGGTATGGCCTTCGATCAGTGCATCCATGAGTTCTCCGTTCTGATTGCCGCTTCCGACGATCAGACCTTCGCGGTATTTTTCCACAAGAGATTTCGGAATCTTAGGGAATCTGTTGAAATAGGTCAGATGCGATTCCGAAACAAGGGTATAAAGATGTATCCTTCCGAGTTCGTTCTTGGCAAGGATCGTACAGCGTGAAGGACGGAGCTTTGATATTGCGGATGTGCTTGAAGCTCCCTTTCTGTTGACATCGTCAAGGGTCTTCATGCCTTCGTCGCGGAGCTGTTCGAGCATCTTGACGAATATATTGGCGGTACACTCCGCATCGTCTACCGCACGGTGGTGATGTCCGAGATCAACGCCGAGTGCCTTGGCTACGGCATCGAGCGTGAACTTGGAATGACCGGGGAGCTGGACTCTCGAAAGAGGAAGCGTATCGATATAAACCGGATCTGCGGGCGTTCCGAGCTCGCGGCATTTTTCCTTTACGAAGTTAACGTCGAATTCCGCATTGTGGGCAACCCAGACACATCCTTCACAGAAGCGTAGGAATCTGGGCATGACAAGATTTATGTTATCCGCATCGCTAACGTCATCATCGGTTATCGATGTGAGCTTTGTGATCTCGTAAGGGATGGGCTCTTCGGGATTGACGAAGGTCGAGAAACGGTCCACTATCTTACCGCCCGAAACCTTGACCGCACCGAACTCTATGATCTTGTTCTTGACGGGTGAAAGTCCCGTGGTCTCTATATCGTAGACTACATAATCAGTTTCAAGAAGCGGAAGGTTTGCATCTCCGGTTACGATCCTGTGAAGGTCGTCAACAAGATAAGCCTCGACTCCGTAAAGGATCTTGAAGAAATCCTGTCTGTCGGGATCGGGGTCACCCGCTTCTATCCTCTTATTCTTTTCACCCTTCTTGCCGCCCCAGAGATCGTCCCATACGTGACCCGCATCGGTAAATCCCTGGACAACACCGTTATCGGTAATGGCGACCGCTTTGTGTCCCCACTTAAACGCACGCTTTACAATATCCTTGCACTCGGATACTCCGTCCATATCACTCATCTTGGTATGGCAATGGAGCTCGACTCTCTTTCTTTCCGCTTTATCCGCACGCGGTGTCCTGAAGTCTGCGATCTTGACGATACCCTTTACATTCTTCATGTACAGATCACCGTGATCGAACTTTCCGCTGCTTATCTCAAGAAATCCCGTAACCCTTACGAATGTTCCGGGCTCGAGTTTTTCCTGTATCGCAGGTGCTTCCGCGGTATCGATGTACATCTTGCAGCTTATCGCATCGGTAAAGTCCGCGATGTTAAAGGAGACCACGGTTCTTTCGTCTTTGATGGGAACGGCTTTGTAGGAAAAGACCATACCCTTTACGGATACATTGGTCATTCCCTCGTTCAGTTCGCTTAAGGGAACCGTCTTCTCATCAGGATATACGAATCCGAATATATGGTTTGGATCGTCGGCCATGGGATTCTTACGCTGCGCGTTTCCGTTTCTGAAGCCGGACCTGTTCTTGTCCCAGCTGCGTCCTCCGGCGTTTGAGTATCCGCCCTGAGGCTTTGGTGCAGGTGTCGGATCCTCCTTCGGCTTTTCTTTTTCCGCAGGCTCCTTTGCGGTATCCGATTCCTTGGCACCGATGAACTTCTCGGCGGACTTTCTTTCGTTTTCGGATACGGACCTTATGAGTGCGCGGTATTCTTCGTCTTCCTTCTGCTCGATATTGATCTCGTGATACTCGAATTCGATACGGCCGGTGCATCCGAACCGCTTGATATATATATCGTCCAGAAGATCTGCGAATTCCTTTTCCTT
>JAGCRJ010000286.1 GCA_017964745.1 Lachnospiraceae bacterium | reverse complement strand
GTATTATATCAAGGTTTCGCTCTCAAAGGGCAAGGGGACTGCGGATTCGTCGATCACCAAATACCCTATGGATATCGGTGACCAGATCATTATCGGAGATATGTATTATTCGGTTACGTCTGCTGATTTAAAGGGCGGTACGGTCTGCTTCGAACACGGCAGCGGCCCGCACACAGGTCTTGTCGTACCCGATACGATCACATATGAGGGACGCACCTACAAGGTTACGATGTTCGAATATGCGGGTACCGAAGTTACATCTGTCACTCTCGGAAAGAATATCGAATATATCAACCGAAATGCATTCCAATTCAGCGACAAGCTGAAGACTATCACGATTAATTCAAAGCTCTTGAAGTCCGGGAGTGTGGAGTACGGAGCATTTGACAAGGTGCCCGATTCCTGCGTGATCACGGTTCCGAAGAAGAAGCTTAAAGCGTATAAAAAGATATTCAAGGCAGCAGGCCTGAGTTCCAAAGTCAAAATTAAAGGTAAATGAATCCTCATGGGAGTGGAAGAAACCAAGACCATAAAGAGCGTAATGGATTTACAGCAATAATTTGTGCAGTAAAAATGCAGCATGGCAACATTTTTTCGTCGGAAAAAATGTTGCCATGCTGCATTTTTTCGGTTATAATCATGATAATGATTATTATCGGAGGTTAATTGAATGGAACGATTTCTTTTGGCAGACCTGATCAGATGGAAAGAGAGTAAAAGGAGAAAGCCGCTGCTTCTTTGGGGGGCAAGGCAGGTCGGTAAGACCTGGCTTATGAAGGAATTTGGCAAAACCTGCTATAAAAACACGGTATATATATCTTTTTACAATAACAGGAAAATCGCGGAAATCTTCGAAAGAGATTATGATACGAAGCGTATACTGAATGCTCTGGAAATTGAACTGCATGTTTCGATAGAGCCGGAGGATACTCTCATAATTTTCGATGAAGTCCAGTCTGCATTAAGAGTTGTGGAATCACTCAAGTATTTCTGCGAGGACGCTTGTGAATACTCAGTTATAGCTGCGGGTTCTTTGTTAGGGGTAGCGCTTCATGAAGAAATTTCTTTTCCGGTAGGGAAGGTGGATGAGCTCCGGCTTTATCCGATGAATTTCAGGGAATTCCTTATGGCCTGCGGAGAAAAGAAACTGGCAGAATATTGCAAGGATTACCGGAATCCGGAAATCAATGATTTTTCCGATACATACAGACAGTATTTAAAGGAGTATCTCTGTGTAGGCGGGATGCCTGAGGTAGTCAAATATTATATTGAGAATCATGATCTTCAGGAAGTCCGCGAAACGCAGAAGCTCATTCTTCAGCAATATGAAGGCGATTTCGGGAAACATATTCCGCCCACAGAGCTTCCAAGGATCCGGATGGTATGGAATTCGCTGCCCCTGCAGCTTGCAAAAGAAAATAAAAAATTCTTTTTTGGGCAAATAAAGAAGGGGGCCAGACAAAAGGATTTTGAAATTGCCATACAATGGCTTGTAGATTCCGGACTTGTTTACAAGGTAAACAAGGTATCAAAACCGGGAATGCCGTTAAAGTCATATATTGACTATTCTGCCTTTAAACTGTTTATTTTGGATACGGGTCTTCTTGCTGCTCTTGGAGAGATGGATACAGAAAGCATTCTTAAAGACAATGCGCTCTTTGCCGAATTCAAAGGTGCTTTATCGGAACAGTATGTCCTTCAGCAACTAATATCCGACACAGTATACACTCCGTATTACTATTCCGGTGAGAAGTCGGTCTATGAGGTTGACTTTCTTATTCAGAAGAAAATGAATATTGTACCGCTTGAAGTAAAGGCAGAAGATAATCTAAAGGCAAAAAGCCTTAAATTCTATTGTGAGAAATTCAAGCCGACGGAAGCAATCAGGACATCCACGGCTAACTATCGGGAGCAGGAGTGGATGAAAAATGTGCCTTTATGGGCAGTGAGCGGGATATGAGGAGACACATTCCGATGAAAACAAAAGAGATACCCGGTGCAAATCGGTCCGACATTCATCATATAATCCACCCGATCCCGCCTTTTTATGACAAAGGCTCAGAGATCCTGATATTGGGCAGCTTTCCGTCGGTCAAGTCACGGGAGCAGATGTTTTTCTATGGGCATCCGCAGAACCGTTTCTGGAAGGTGATCGCGCAGGTCTTTGAGGATGAGGTGCC
>JAGCRJ010000285.1 GCA_017964745.1 Lachnospiraceae bacterium | reverse complement strand
TCAAGCGGCATACTCAATAAATATAATAGGAAGTGCCCTGAAAGTCAATATATTTTTTTTGATCAATCCTTCTTTGCGGCTCTTTTGGCTTCCTGCGATAACGAAACGAAGCCGCAGATCCCCAAAAATACGAATATAAGCCCGGTGAGCGCAAGAACCCAGCCCCAGAGTCCGTGTAATAAAAGCGGTCCGATAACAATAGCGATCGCTCCGGCAACAATAAATACGGTAGCAAGCACCTTATCGGATATTGTGCGGATCTCCTGCTTTACAGGCTGAAGAACTTCATTCTCGTTTTCCATCATATTCTCCGTTATTATCTTGATTCAAAATCTTCCACGAACTGTTTGATCAGCTTCACCGATCCGTCAATGCCGAGGACCGAAGAATTGATGCAGAGATCGTAGCTGTCGGCACGGCCCCACTTGCGGTTAGTGTAATAATTGTAATAGCTCTGGCGCTGCTTGTCCTTCTTGGCGATCATATCACGTGCCTTGCCCGCATCCAGGTTGTAAAGCTCCATGATACGCTTAACCTTGAAGTCATCATCCGCATAAATGAAGAGGTTAATAACATTATCCTTGTTCTCAAGGGCGTAATCGGCGCATCTTCCGACAATTACGCAGGGACCTTCATCGGCGATCTTCTTGATCGCATCGAACTGTGCAAGGAAAACCTTCTGAGAGATAGGCATATCGACAAAGGAAGACGAATTGTAGCCGAA
Organism: Lachnospiraceae bacterium; assembly: GCA_017964745.1. Taxonomy (GTDB): domain Bacteria; phylum Bacillota; class Clostridia; order Lachnospirales; family Lachnospiraceae; genus AC2028. The sequence goes on along the minus strand of JAGCRJ010000285.1, from coordinate 16,418 downwards.
GCTGTAGGTATCGATAACAAGATTATAAAGGAACGAATTGGTAGGTCTTTCATCGTGGTTCATAAGGATCTCTTCACAAAAGCCGCTCTCCTTGGCGGTCCTTGCAAGAAGCTCCCTGTCGTAATACCCGATATCATAAGCCTTTGCGAGTTTTTCGCCGATCTCTCTTCCGCCGGATCCGAACTGTCTGCCTATGGTAATTACGGTATTCATGTGCACCACCTTCCTTTACTTTGATTAAGGTTAAGTAAGTACGAACTTTCCTATCATTATTATAATATTTAGTAAAGAAAACCTCAATAAGTTATCAGATAACAATATGAATATTCTGTAAAATAGCGAAACACCGGAACCGTCCCCCTGTTTCAAATCATTGTCTCAGGACTTCGAGCAGATGTTCAAAGTATTCGGGCAAAGGGGCGCATACATCCACAAGCTCACCCGTGGTCGGATGAATAAAACCGAGTTCCATTGCGTGGAGGGTCTGTCCGTCCAGGTTGAATCTCTTATTGAGGGATGATGTTTCTTTACCGTAAACAAGGTCTCCCAAAAGCGGATGTCCTATATGGGTCATATGGACCCTTATCTGATGTGTCCTGCCGGTCTCAAGCCTGCATTCGACATATGTATAATCCTTGAACCTTTCAAGTACTTTATAATGTGTGACCGCTCTTCTGCCATCCGGAACGATTCCCATTTTCTTACGGTCATTTGCAAGCCTTCCGATCGGAGCATCAATTGTTCCTTCGTCATCCTTTAATACGCCGAGTACGATCGCACGATAGCTCCTCTTGATGGAATGCTCCTTAAACTGCTCTGAAAGCTTTGTATGCGCATTATCGTTCTTACATGCTATAACAGAGCCCGTTGTATCCTTATCGATCCTGTGAACGATACCGGGACGCATACAGCCGTTGATACCGCTTAATGAATCACCGCAATGATACATGAGCGCATTGACCATGGTGCCGCTGTAATGTCCCGCGGCGGGATGAACGACCATCCCTTTAGGCTTATTGATAACTATGACATCATTATCTTCGTAAAGGATATCAAGAGGAATATCCTCGGGAAGGATATCGGGACTTTCCGCTTCGGGAAGTTCAAGCTCGAGGCTGTCACCTTCCTTAACCTTAAGCGAAGGCTTGGCAGCTTTTCCGTTTACGGTAAGGCCGCCGCCTTTTATGACCTGCTGAAGATAATTTCTCGATACTCCTTCAAGCAAAGAAGGGAGAAGCCTGTCGACTCTCTCCCCCGCTGATTCCTCTTCTATTGTGAACAGATATCTATTCATCAGTTCATTTCCCTGAACTTCTTCTGATTGAACTTCATGAAGTACAGATCTTTTTCCTTGTATTTAAACAGTATCAATAGAATGAAAAGCGCCGCTCCGCATGTTACGAATATATCCGCAACATTGAAGACCGGGAAATTGATCGCTTTAAAATAGATAAAGTCGATAACATATGAAAACCTGATCCTGTATATACCGTTACCGATACCGCCGGCAATGATCATCGAAAGCGAGATGTTGAAAGGAATGTATTTCACATCATCAGGGCTCTTGGCGATCATAAATATACACAGGGCAATGATTATAACGGAAATAAACAGGATAAGTATCTTCTGTCCCGCAAGCATTCCCCAGCTGGAGCCGGTGTTGACCAGATAGTAGAACTCAAGAACATTGTCAATAAGAACATATGCGGCACCGTCTTTTAACTTTGATACCGCAAGGTATTTGGTCACCTGATCGAGCACTATCGCAATGATCGCAAGAACACTGCAAAGAGTGATCATCTTACTCTTTGCGATCTTCTTTCTTTCATGCATATTTCCCTGTAATTCTTTTTCGGAATCCAAGATCAGTCATCCTCCGCAAAATTAAGTTCATCGAGAGCGGCGGACATATCCTCGTCGCTTACATCTTCGTTAATGAAAGCTTTACCTATCTTCTTGAGAAGAATGAATCTGATCGTACCCTTATCCATCTTCTTGTCATTTTTGGTAAGCTCGATTATCTTACCGGTATCCGCAAGGTCCATTGAGATGGGAAGTCCGAAAAGAACGAACATATCCCTGATCTCATAGAACTCTTCCTTGGAAAGGAATTCCTTTTTCCAGGAGATGAACGCAGCTGCCACACAGCCGAGTGCGACACATTCACCGTGCAGGAATTTGAAATCGTAAAACTTCTCGATGGCATGACCGAGTGTATGTCCGAGATTGAGAAGTGCCCTGTCTCCCTTTTCGAAAGGATCCTTCTCAACGATCATACGCTTGATGTCATCGCATCTGTAGACCATCTCGGAAAGGAAATCGACATTCTTGTCCCTGATCTCATAATTATTGTCTATGAGCCATACATAGAACTTCTCATCCTTAAGAAGTGCGGATTTCATAACCTCGGCAAATCCGGATGCAAACTGTCTTCCCGGAAGTGATGCCAATGTCGAAAGATTTGTATAAACAAGTGAGGGCATCTTGAATGCGCCCACCATGTTCTTGTATCCGTCGAGGTCAACACCAGTCTTTCCGCCGATGGATGAATCAGCCTGGGCAAGGAGCGTTGTGGGGATCTGGATAAAATCGATACCCCTTAAAAATGTTGCAGCGACAAAACCGGTCATATCGCCGATAACACCGCCGCCAAGTGCAACAAGAAGAGACTTCCTGTCGAACTTATTCTCAATGAGATACTTATAGATCTTCTTAACCTCATCGAGATTCTTGTTCTCCTCGCCTGCGGGAACAACATATTTAAAAACTGCCTTTGAAACGCTTTCGAGCTTTTTAACAACTTCCTCTCCGTATAAAGGATCCACGTTCGAATCGGTAATTACGCAAACATTTACTTTATCGGGATATATTGCAGAAACCTCTGCGGGAAGTGATTCAAAGGAATTCTTGTAAACAATGTCATATGATGACTTGGCTCCGGTCTTTACCGTAAGTCTCGTCATATCTTTTTCAATTACTTCGCTCATTTAAAACCTCAAAAAAACGGACCGCCGTGCCTGTTACTACGCACCGGGCGGTCCGTAAGAATCAATTCTCCGATCAATAAAGTCCGGATCCCGCATTACCCTGTCCGGTAAGGAAATCACCTGAAAGAGTTACGCTCTCGGGAGTAATGACATATACATAATCGGAAACCTTCTCCATACGGCATCCGAGTGCATAGCAAGCTCCGCAAAGGAAATCATATATGCTCTGGGCAAGTGATGAATCAAGTCCCTGAAGATTAAGGACAACACTGTTCATTGACTTAAGATCGTCTACAACACCTGCGGCATCGTTGAGCTCTTTGGGGAATCTCATGCTGACGCCTGCATTAATATTTGCGCTCATATTCTTTCTCCTCTGATCCTGACCTTTGAACATACTCTTTGAAGACTTCTTGGGCTTATCGGAATCGTCGTCATCCGTTGCTTTATACTTCGCAGGAGCTTCGATCTCTTCATCATCGAATCCGTAATCGTCGCCGTCTTCTTCGTCCTTGTTGTCCAGCTTCATAAAGTTAATGAACTTATCAACAGTGCTACCCATTTTTACCCTCTCAATCCTTTATCTTAATGAATAATCCCTTTCTCCGAAGATCGCGGTTCCGACGCGGACAAAACTTGCACCTTCACCGACCGCGGATTCATAATCTCCGCTCATTCCCATGGAAAGGAAATCCATATAAACATTATCAGTTTTTTGCTTTTTTATGTCAATGGATAATTGCTTCATATTGCGAAAAAATACCCTGTTTTCTTCGGGATCTTCGCATATCGGAGCACTTGTCATCAGACCTTTTATGCGTATTCCTTCGATCTGTGCGATCTCGGGAACAACCCGGAGGAGTTCATCCGGCTTAAATCCGAATTTGCTCTCTTCGTTTCCGATGTTCACTTCAAGCAATATATCGCTGACAATACCGTTTTTAACCGACTGCTTGCCGATCTCCCCTGCAAGCTTTACGGAATCGACTCCGTGTATCAGATAAGTCTTTCCGACGATATATTTGACCTTGTTGGTCTGCAGATGACCGATCATATGCCATCTTATATCGCCCGGAAGCTTTGGTATCTTATCGACAAGCTCCTGAACATAATTCTCACCGAAATCCCTGCATCCTGCATCATATGCATCCTTTATCAGGTCGACAGGCTTTGTCTTGCTTACCGCAACAAGGGTGCATTCGTTTTCATCCCTTCCGCTTTCCCTGCAGAGGCGGTGAACATTATCCAAGATCTTAAGGTAATTATCTCCTGTAATACTCATTGCTGATCCTTACTCATTTATGAACTGATCGTCCGAAACCGTATCAGCCTTTAATGCTATATAATCGTAAACTCTTAAACCGTAAGTCGAATTGGGCTTGATGATCGAATACTCGTCATTCTGGGAAAGGATGGTGATCTCCTTGAAATCGGCATAGCCCTTGTTAATGTTGTAGACACCGGTAAGGGTTCCTCTTTCCTTTACGACAAATACTTCCTGTGAATTCTCCATATGGAGCACATCACCCGCGCTGACTATCGTACTGTCTATATAATAGCTGTGCTTTTCATCATCGTGGCTGTAGATGGTTATCTCTTTTCTGAGAGTGATCGCCTGTCCGGTCTCATCATAGCCGCTCATGATGATGTAATAGATATTGTTATTGGGATCGTATATTACGAAATTCTCATCAACGATGTAGAATTCCTTTTCGATTATCGATGAATTGGGAACCTTAAGTCCCTTCTCATCATCAAGCACAAGCTCGATATCGAGGAATCTCTCATTGATGAATGCAGCCATTGAATTGTTGAAATCCAGCCTGCAGAAAACATCCTTGCCGTCCTCGCTTCTTATGATCGATACCTTGCCCCAGGATTCATACTGGTTTCTGAGAAATCTCGTAAGTATATAATTCTGGTCCAGATACGCTTCAGCATCGGCTTCATTTATCGGAAATACCACACACCAGTCTTCGCTCTCGGAAAGCTTGTAAACCGTATCTCCTTCCGCACGGAGTTCATTGGCGGTGATATTGGTCTTTTCATAATCCCTCTCATTGAACATATCTTTGGTTATGAGATTGGGATCGAGGGATTCGAAGCCGTCGGTCCAATACGATACGACTCCCGCATTGCCTGCGGTACAGTATTTAACCGCAGTCGATAGTCCGCCCTCATCCTGGGCAAGACGGAGTGATTCGAGGAAATTGGAATTGGCAAGCTTAAGAACGGAATTCTGAAGAGAATACTTGAATGAGTAAACCTCGGTATAATTCAGAGGATCGTATGAATGCGAAAAATCAACTATCTCGTTCTTGAAATCATCAAGTTCCTTGTCGGAAAGAGTATTTTCGAGAAGGGACTGGGATTCGAGGTATTCGTTGAGTCTTCCGGTCTCATCAACGGTATAGACAATATCGCCTACCGCTACCTTCTGTCCTTCCCTCGCAAGAAAATTAACATATCCCGAATAAGGACATGTAACGATATGCTCATCCCTTATGGCGATAGCTCTGTAGATATTCTGTGAGGAAAGAGACCCTTCGACAACCTCATATCTTACTATGGGGTTGGAATTGAAATAAATGAACAGAACGATGATAGCGTAAACTAAGATCCCGAGAAAAAGGACCGTGCCGAGACCAAAATTATGCGATTTGGTATATCTTCTGATATTGTCCGAATTGCCGCTCATAAAAAAATATGCCCCGGAACTGCGAAAAACACTGCTCCGGGGCTTATAAACCTAGATCAAAGGAAATTGATTGCGATCTTCTCGTTAGCCTGGAGTCCTGCAGGGAACTTGCTTCTCTCAAGACCTACGGAAAGGATCATATCTACCTTGTACTTCTCACTGAGTGCAGCGAGCTTTTCAACATTCTCTGTGATATCAACATCAGCCTGATGAGAGATCTTGATGTATGAATCAAAATACATCTGCTGTATATCGTGATTCTGGGAAATGATGCCGGCTACGAATCCGTAGAATTCATCCGGTCCGGAAATGTCATATTCTGAGACGTTTATGAGTCTGATCTTGTTGTTCAGCTCAAACATATGAGCCGTATCTTTATCGAGATAAACTATATTGCCGGAAACTGTCTTAACATCGGTGTTAACCTTGTCCAAAAGTTCCTTAGTCTTGCCCTTGCCCTTCTGACCAACTATCAATGAAACCACTAATTTTTCCTCCGATGCATATATTTTAGCGGTATTAAAACCACTAATAAGATTATAGTTTAAAACGCCCAAACTATCAAGGCTTTTTAACTGTTTAAAATGAGTGACATAAGCTCTTTCTGGTGCGCATAGAGCGTATCAGTATCGGGTGTACCCATGACACATGAAATATAAGAATTACCCGATGTATCCTTACATAAAACGATGAGACAATGTCCCGCACCGCCTGTTGTTCCGGTCTTTCCTCCGATAACCGTAATGCCTGCGGGAGCGTTTACATCCTTATCTGTCCTGATGAAAAGATCGGTGCTCCTGACGGTCTTGTTGACATCCTTGCCGTTAGCATCCTTGTAAACGGTCTGATACTCGGAGCTTGATACTATCTCGACGAATTTGTCGTATTTGACGCACTCGCTGAGGATAAGATAAAGGTCGTAAGCTGTGGTCATATGATCGTCGGCATCAAGTCCGTGAGGATTGGAAAAATGGGTGTTGGTTGCACCGAGTTCATATGCCCTTTCGTTCATCATCTCACAGAAATGTGAAATATTGCCTCCCACATGGACCGCAATGGAATTTGCAATGTCATTTGCGGAATACATGAGCATGAAATGAAGAGCCTGATCCATGGTCATCGTATCACCGACCTTACCGGGAAGAACCGTCTCATCATAAGCGAATCCGGTAACTTCGGAGCCCAGTGTCAGCTTTTCATCCATGGAACAGTTTTCAAGCGCAAGAAGCGCTGTCATAAGCTTGGTGGTTGATGCGGGATGGATCTGCCTGTTAGCGCCCACCGCAGCCATAACCTCCGCATTATTGATGTCAACGAGAAGGATAGATTCGACCGAATTGGCCATTTCGAGTCCGGGTACGGGAACATCGCCTGTGATAACGCAGAGATCCGAGGCGAACGAATCCGCTTTAAGTTCCGCAAGAAATCCCCTGCCCGCCATTTCGGATGCAAGTACCGAAGACTTGTAAGGGGATGCAAAATCTTCTCCGCAGCCGTAAAGCAGCATTACGGAGATCAGAAAAATTGAAAGTATTTTGAATTTAATACTGCCGCGTGAACGGATCATTTATACATCTCTCTCCATTCAAGATCCCCTCTGTCAAGGGATTTGATAAGAAGCTCCGCACTCGCAAGGTTTGTTGCAAGCGGAATATTGTGAAGATCGCAGTCTCTGAAGACATTCTCCACATTCGGTTCATGAACGGCGATATTGACAGGATCTCTGAGGAATATGACAAGATCTATAAGATTCTGCTCGATCTGAGCAGCAAGCTGCTGTTCTCCGCCGAGATGACCGGCAAGCATTTTATGTATTGAAAGATTGGTTACTTCCTCGATAAGTCTGCCCGTAGTGCCTGTTGCGTAAAGATCATGCTTTGAAAGGATACCTCTGTACGCAACACAGAAATTCTGCATGAGTTTCTTCTTGGAATCATGCGCGATAAGTGCTATGTTCATTCCCCTAATACGACCCCTTTCCATTGTAATTCAGCATAAAATCATCCAGCGGATTGACCGAATGTTTTACCTGAAGCCTTACATTTAGGACCACCCCAAGTCCGCAGTAAAGCGTCACGAGCGAAGTCAGTCCGTAGCTTACGAAGGGAAGCGGAATTCCGGTGTTGGGAAGAAGGAAGGTTGCAACGCCTATGTTCATAAAGCCCTGCATTCCTATGAAAGTACCCATTCCGGCACAGATTATCGAACCTCCGACATCCGATGCTCTTATACCTACGTCCAGACAGCTCAGTGATATCAAAAACAGTAAGATGATCGTTACCGAAGCCCCCCTGAAGCCGAACTCTTCGCCGATAACGGCAAATATAAAGTCGGTCTCAGCCTCGGATATGAAATTACTGTTCTTAACGGATGTGATCTCGTTATTCTTATATCCTTTTCCCTCAAGCATGCCGGAACCGATAGCGGTCACGGAATTGTTCTGCTGATAAGCGATCTCGGGATAATCCTCGGGATAAAGGAAACCGTTTATCCTGTTCAGCTGATAATCCTGAAGTGCGTGATTATCCGGATTAAGGATATAACCTGTAAGTGCAGCGCCAACCGGTATCATGATCAATAAAATAACAAGTATTATTCTCTTCTTTATGCCACTTGTGAACATGATGGCCGAAAAGATGAAGATCATTACCAGACTGGTAGAAAGATCGGGCTGTTTATATACCAGGAAAAACGGTACTATAAAGAGTCCGCTGCATACCAAAAGCAGGTGAAAATTGCTGATTTTTTCCCTGTATTTCATAATAAACGCTGCAAAAAATAAAATCAACATCAACTTGGTCATCTCGGACGGCTGGAACCTGATAAAACCTATCTTCAGCCATCTCTGAGCGTTGTTGGCGTTGTATCCACCTACCATGACCATGAAGAGTACAAGGGTCATTCCGATATAGATGGGAATCCAGAACTTCAGGATAAAATGATAATCGATAAGAGATATGACGATCATCATAACGGTACCGACAATGATACCTCCTATCTGCTTATGTACATTCTCGGTTCCGGCTTCACCCATGGCGGAGCTTATGGCAAACACTCCTATCACGGATAGGAGTATCGTAAAGATTATCAGCATGAAATTGTAATCTTTAAGCCTGTACGTTTTTAGAATCATAGATCTTCTCCATAACGACCCTGTTAAGAGGGCTTATGGTAAACTGTCCGTCACTTATCCTTGCCACCTTGGGCGCGCTCTTCAGAACCGCACTCCAGATAGGCTTGGATTCGGGAACATAGCTGTGCATTCCGATATCCATTCTCTCGGCTTCGAGCTCAACCGCGCATATAAAGCAGGAATCATCATCGGGGAAGCCTGCATGGGCGGATCCGTAAAGACCTCCAAGAACAATGATATTGCCGGAACTTCTCACTTCGCTTCCGGGATTCACGTCTCCGAGTATCACGATGCTCTCATCCACTTCAATTACCTGTTTATTCATAACGGATGACTGAAGTATCATGCATTTATCGCTGCCCTGAAGCCTTTCGTCAAGGATCTCCTTAACTTTTCTTATATGCTCCTGGTCATTTTCATTCTTGCCGACAAGGCAGGATACCGTAACGTCACTGCTTGCATGAACGGCATCAATGATAAGCGATTCCTCGATATCCGAAAGCTTTCTTCCCTCAATATCGAGAATGACGGAGGTATTTCCGAGAAATGACCTTGAAGCATAGAACTTATCCCTTACAAGTCCGAGCAGCTCGTTAAAGGGCATGTCGGGGTCGAGAATAAGCTTGTACGCACCGTTATAGAGTTTTAAGATGACTCCTGATCCCATCTTTAATCTCTTCTTTCATCTGTTGAATAAGCACTCTGATCCACAAGCGGTTCGACATCGTAATACGCCTGCAGGCATTCATGTGCAAGCTGAGCCGCATAATCCGAATAGAATCCGTAAGGAATACGGCAGCACAGAGCAACCTCTGCATCTCCCCTTGCGGGTGCAAACGCAATGTAAAGCGCGTGGTCGGGTTTTGACCTGGATTCCTGCGCGGTACCCGTCTTTCCCGCTACGGGAACCGGGATATCGGCGAAATAAGGCTTGTTCTCAACACCGTCGATCATACCGTTCTTGATCGCATTCCACTGGTAGTCTTCCAGATAAACATTATTATAAACCACCGGCTCATGCTGCCATACGGTCCTTCCGTATGAGTCTTCTATATGATCGAGCAGAGTCAGATCGTATGTCGTACCGCCGTTTGCGATGGATGAAACATATCTCGCCAGCTGTGTCGTAGTATATGCGTTGGTACCCTGACCTATGTATGAACGAACCGAGTCGAGATCGGATACCTCGGGTTCGTATTCGCTTATCTCGACACCCGATCTTTGGGTAAGTCCGTACATATCGGCGTATTTATACAGATATTCAAGACCCGCGGCGTCATCGTAGTAGCCGTTCATGGTTGCGAGCCTGTAACCGACATTGAAGAAATAAAGGTTACATGAATCCCTTATCGCGGTTCTTACCGTTTCGTTACCGTGTACTGCGGTACATTTGGGCGAAGGATCGACCTCCGTGAATACTCCCGAACAGTTGAACAATGTGGACGTGTTGATTACTCCTTCGGAAAATCCCGCAGTTGCGGATACTATCTTAAATGTCGATCCGGGAGCCGCCCTGTACTGTGTGGCAAAGTTAAGAAGCGGTGACGAATCGTCGTTAATAAGTCTGTTGTAATATGCCGCATTTACCGAATTGGCCATAAGGTTATTGTCATAGCCGGGATAAGTCACCAGAGCCAGGACCTGTCCGTTATTCGGATTTGTCATTACAACCGATCCGTTACAGGGGTCGAGCGCAAGCTGTGCGGGAGTGATATCAAGATTCGAGATCCTGTTGATCATGAAGGTGTATGCGGAAATGGCTCCGGCATTAAGTCTTGTGATCTCGGATTCGGGAATGTTTATCGCTTCCTGCTCATATAAAAGCTTGCAGACCTGATATCCCGTAAGCTTATCGTTCAGGATCATGTATTTATAAAATCTTATCTGATATTCGGGGTCCTTGTCAGCAAGCTCGAATATCTTGAGGATAAGCGCATCAAAAACCTCGGATGAATCTGCATATTTGGAATCCAGGGAAAGCTTGGAAATATCAACAAGTCCAGTGTCGATGCAATGCTCGAGAAGATCGCCCAGACTCACATCGCCCTCTCCGTCCCATGCTTTGAAATAGCTGTCTTCGGAATCGATCGCGGATGACATGATGATCCCGTTGTTCATAAGAAGCCTGACGATGTAATACTGGTAGACCTTATACTCATCGCTGAGCTTGTAATAAGGTGTTCTGGTGGTTCTGATGCCCATCTCGATAGTCGAATAGACATTTGCCTTGTAATCAAGGTATTTACCGTAGACCATCCTCTCCATATCGAGTGCATCGTCAGCGGAAAAATGTGATACATCAAGAACATTGTTACGGAACACCGCATAGTAAACATCGGCGATCGGGATCGACTTGACCGAGTCTGTTGTCTTTACCGCATATTTTGCGTTCTGTATCTTCTGTACAAGAATATATGCAAGTTTTCTTTCGGTGATATCGTAGAGCTCTATCGTAAGATCCTTGTCGATGGAAAGATAAACATCCTGTCCTCTAACGGCATCCTTATGCTCAAGAATAGAAAGAACCTTACCGGTATTATCAACCATGACCTTCTCGTATCCCTTGGAACCCTGAAGAGTGGTCTCAAGGTAATATTCGATACCGAGCTGGCCGACAACATCATCGGAAGTATATGTTCCCGCAGATGCACCTTCATCTATCATTCTCTGATTCAGGATATCGATCTGTTCGGGTGAGATCCGTCCGGTATATCCGAGCAGATGTGCAAAATACTTACTGTCAACATATTTTCTGATCGTATCCTCCTGGATCGTTACTCCGGGAAGAATATCGGAATTTTCCATGATCAGTGCAACCGTCTCCTTGGAAACATCGGTTGCGATGGTTGTACCGATATACTTACGGTATGAGGTAAGGCTCATCACATATCTGATCGAAACGACCTGAAGCCACTCCCTGTGGGTATAGCCTTTTCCCTCAATGAATTCGGATTTTTTGTCATCGGGATCTATCCTTTCACCGACAGAGAATCTGTAACCTCTTCCGGAGTTACGGCTGAGATAGATCATCGCATCGAGCGCGGTGGTGTTTTTCTCATCTTCGGTAAGTGATGCGGGATCGGCGTGACCGTAAATATCAGCAAGGAATCTGTTCAGCTGGGTTCCCGAAACCGTATAGACGAATTCACCGTCTTCATTCAGTGCGATCTTGAAATCGGAATCGATGGAATCACCGTTTTTTTCAATGAATTTTACAAGATTATAAATAAGCTCGTTGAGCTTTCTGTCCTTGTCGGAAGACGTTTCAAACGTATCCTCGAGATTGATGTTGTAAGCAAGTATGTTATATGCGAGAGGATTGCCGTTACAGTCGTAAATATTTCCTCTTACGGGCATGATATCCCTGGTCTTTTCCTGCTCGAGAACGAAGTTTTCGAGATAATCGGAACCTTTGATTATCTGAAGATAAAAGCATCTGTACAAAAGAATGCCGCAAAGACAGGTCATGATCAGGAAAATGATCGTGACCCTGCTCGTGAAGATACTTATTATCCTTTCACGAAGACCGTCAAACATTCTGCTGCGATTCTCTCTCCTTCTTTATGCGGTAATTTCTGAAAAGCGTATCTATTCCGAGTAGTATCGGATAGATCACAAGAGAAACCAAAAGTGTATAGAATATCTCGGGACAGATGACATTCAGTGCATAATAAGTAAAACCGATCTTGCCTCTTATCAGGAAGGTCGAAACATAATACATAAGTCCGAAGGTGGCATCCGAAAGGGTGATGAGGATAAGAGGAAGTCTTATATCCTCCGCGTAAAAGAGTCCGCTGAAGCCGCCGTTGACATAGCCGATGAGCATGATGATCAGAGCGTTGAGACCAAGCATCTCACCGAAAAAGATATCCATGAGAAGGCCTGCAAAAAATCCACATACGGCTCCGGTTTTTTCACCGTAAAAGAAACCGTACACGCATACGAGCAGCACCATCAGATTTGGGATAACATTTCCAAGCTCCAGAGAAGTGAAAACACAGGCTTGAAGCAGGAAAAAGAAAGGTATTGAAATTGCGATCAGTATTTTCTGGATCATTCGTAATCGTTATTTTTCACATCGGTTATGACCAGCACTGTCGAAAGATATGAAAAGTCAGTGGCAACGCTTATCGTTCCCGATTTGGTCAGGTTATTGGCATCAGTCTCAATAGTATCGATATAACCGATAAGCAGTCCCGGAAGGTATTTGTCGCTTATATTGCTGGTGATGACCTTATCTCCTTTTACGACAAGACCGTCGGGATCGGATAGCTGCGAAAATGAAAGAAGTCCTTTATCGTTGAGTGACAGATCACCGGATACGATCAGCGTAAGATCGGATGAAGCAACCTGTCCGCTTACATTGCAGCCGTCGGAAATAATGGAAGTAACGCGCGCCCAGTTGGGACCGATCTTGGTGATCCTTCCGATAAGACCTCCGCCGGCAATAACATTCATATCGATCGCCAGTCCGTCATCAGTTCCTTTATCGATGACAAAGGAGGTATACCAGTTTCCGGTATCCTTCGCGATGATACGGGCTCCCACCTTTTCGTAGGAGTTGTAAACCTCTGAAAGTCCGAGAAGAGCCTGCATATCTGTAAGCTCATATCTTTCCTGATTGAGAATGATATTCTCTTCCGTAAGCTGAGCGATCTGAGCCTTGAGTTCTTCGTTTTCCTTTAAAAGGGACTGGACGGATGAAAGCTCATCTTTTCTGTTTCTGAGCCATTCTCCCGCTCTTGAGATGCCGCTTTCAAAAGGAACTATGATCGTTCCGACGGCGCTGTTTACGGGCACATCAAAAACAGATGTCCCGTAAGTAAGGATCATCAGCAGGATACATATTCCGGTTAAAATAAGGAGGAGATATTTACCAGGTATTGTAAATCTCTCCCCCTTAGATTTTACGACAGGACTCATTTACCCATGCCCTCGGCACTCTGTGCTAGAGAAGAAAACTCGGGATCCTGGATTATCCTTCCAAGTCCGTAGGCTGTTGATGTCATCGGTTCATCCGTAACATTTACCTTCAGACCCGTTCCGTCGGCGATCCTCTCAACAAGATGTGATACCTGGCTTGCGCCGCCCGTAAGGTAGATGCCGTTACGGAAGATATCCGCAGACAGTTCGGGAGGAGTTCTCTCCAGAATGAATTTAATGTTATCTATGATGGTCTTGAAATCATTTTCAAGAGAATCAACTATAAGCTTGGTGGGAATCTCTCTCTGAACGGGAAGTCCGGTAACGATATCCCTTCCGTAAACGAGAGCACCCTTCTGCTCTTTCTCAAGTCCGCCGAGATTCTTCTTGACTTCCTCAGCGGTCTTTCCCCCGATAAGAAGTCCGAACTCGTTTCTTACGGCTGTCCTGATGGAATCATCGAATTTAAGTCCGCCCTCTTTGATAAGCTTGGAAAGAACGATCCCTCCGAGTGAAAGAACGGAGATCTCGGTTGTTTCAAATCCGACATTAACGACAAGAACACCTACCGCATTCTTGACATCGATACCCATTCCTATACCGTCGGCGATGGCCATCTGGGTGACGAAGATCTTGTGGGCCTTTACACCGGCTTCTTTAAGAAGATCGTAGAACGCCCTCTTTTCGACATCGGTGATATCGTAAGGTACCGCAATAAGGAAATCAGCGCTCTTGGGAGTGCCGCCCTGTATATCGCTGATGAGATACTTTACCAGAAGCTCGACATTATGAAGATCCGAAATAACACCGCAGGAAAGCGGATAAGAGATCTGTATATTGGCGGGTGCCTTCTCATGCATCTCATATGCGGAATCACCGTATGCGAAAAACTCCGTCTCATCCTTGATGGCGATCATATTCTTCTGAATGGTGATCGTATTGTCATTGTTATTAAAGATCTTGATGTGGTTGGTACCAAGGTCGATACCGTATGCGTTGGCAGCCATATAAAAACCCTTTCTTTAACCGTGTAAAAAACCGGATTCTTTAAAACTGAAATATGTATTGTCTCCGATGATGATATGGTCTATCAGCGGAATATCGGCCTGAAGACAGGTCGTAAAAAGCTTCTCCGTAAGCCTTTCGTCATCTCCCGAAGGTGACGGATCACCGCTCGGATGATTATGAAGCAGGATGATATTCACGGCCTCCGCATCCAGAGCTTCGAGAAGTATCTGTCTTACGGGAGCAAGTGATCTGTTAACGCTTCCCTTTGAAATGACGGATTCCCTGAGAACCTTTCCTTTGGCATCAAGGCTCAGAAGAAGAACGCATTCATTCTTTTCATGCCTCAGACGCTCCATGTAAAACTCAGCTACCAGAGAAGGACTGTTTGCACAAAAGCCGCTTTTAAGTCCGGCTTCATGCATCCTGGTACAGAGCTCTGCAAGGCATTTGAGCTTTACCGCCTTAACCTCTCCGATGCCCGGGATCTTCATAAGCTCTCTTATATCAAGGTCAAATAAAGAAAGCAGACCCTGACGCGGAGCTTTTCCGAGAGAAAGCACCTTGGCCGATATATCGACCGCATCGCTTCCTTTGGTTCCCGTTCTGAGTATTACGGCCAGAAGCTCGGCATCGGTCAGAGCTCCGGCTCCGAAAGCCTTGAATCTTTCATAGGGCTTTTCGGGATATGTTTTTTCTTTCATATGCTCCCTTACGTCTTCTCCGGGACGATGAAAGCATCAGATCTTGATGAACTTAAAACATACAAATGCGATTATGATCCCGATGATACCCGCAATATTGATATTGAAGGTAAGTCCGAAGGTAAGGATCATGAATCCGATGTTAAGCTCTACGGGAGAGGTGAGTCCGAAAGCACCGCCGTAATTCAAAAATGCTATTCCGCTGTGCTGACCGATCAGATTACCGAGGATATAACCGATTATTATCAGGAAAAATAAAACCCAGCCTCTGTACTTCATACTCTCTCCATTAAATAGCGCATGTTTTTATAATAATCCGGAATACCGTGCGCCCAAATATCTTAGCACAAAATCAGCCCTTTATCCACCAGAGATTGGAAGGCCTTGATTATGCCGAATTTACCGTGAGGCCAGGTCAGTCCGCCCTGGAAATAAGCGGTATAGGGCTCGCGAAGAGGCCCATCTGCGGAAAGCTCGATCGAGGAACCCGATATGAACGCACCGGCTGCCATGATGACCTTGGAATCATAACCGGGCATATCCCACGGCTCGGGAGCAAAGGAAGAATCCACGGGAGCCGCAGCCTGAATGCCCTCACAAAAGGCAATAAGTCCCTCGGGCTTACCGAAGGTGATGGCCTGGATGATGTCGTGTCTGTCTTCTTTTGATGAAGGATAGCTTTCAAATCCGTACTTTTCAAATAATGCCGCAGCAAATATTGCATTTTTTATTGCAGAAGCCGTTATGACGGGACCCATGAAGAATCCCTGATAAAGTCTCGAAATAGCTTCAAGTGAGGGGCCGACTTCCCTGCCGAGTCCGGGTGCCGTAAGTCTGAAGGAAGCGTTCTCAATGCATTTCTTTGTTCCCGCTATATATCCGCCCGTCTGTGCGAGTCCGCCGCCCGGATTCTTAATAAGAGAGCCTACGACCATATCGGCTCCCACATCGGAAGGCTCGAGGGGCTC
>JAGCRJ010000284.1 GCA_017964745.1 Lachnospiraceae bacterium | reverse complement strand
GCTGTCACCGTTATCAAGTCCGACGAGTCTTCCCGCTCCGGATACTTCAACCCTGATCCGGTCGGATGCATTTTCCACAGGATGTCCTTCGGCATCGGTCACGGATATTTCTGCAAATACAAGATCGTCCGACGATGCTCTCATCATGGTGTTGTCTGACTTTATCACTATGTTTTCCGCATCGCCGAAGGAATGCCTTGTTTCCTTTGCGGTGGTATTACCGGCTTCGTCATAGCATACCGCTTCGATCGTTCCGGGTTCATACGGAATACGGTAATCTGCGATCAGATGCGTGCCCGATCCCGGTTTATGTGTAAGTGTCTGCTTGCCCTTGCTCTCACCGTTCACAAAAAGTTCGACAGTATCTTCATTCGAACATACTCTTACATCTATCATCTGTCCGGGATTAAAGTCCCAGTAGGGGAAAACATGAACCATGGGATCTTCTTTCGGATCGGTCCATGCAGATCTGAACACATAATAATAGTCCTTCGGAAATCCTGCCGTATCTATATTTCCGAAATATGAATTCTTGGTATGGTAAGGAGTGGGCTCACCGATATAATCAAAGCCCGTCCAAAGGAACTGACCGCAGGAAAAGGGAACGTCCCTGTCATCGCAGATGCATTTTTCAACGCTCTTTGCTCCCCAGCTCGTATTGCAGTTTCCGAGTGCACTGCACTGTTCGTCTACATCGGAAAGTCTGGTCTCCGATAACGGGAATTTATATACTCCCCTGCTCTGAACAAGGCTCTCCGTCTCGCTTCCGTAGATCACCCAGTCAGGATGCTCCCTGTGATGTTCCTCGTATAATTTTTCAGTGTAGTTGTATCCGACAAGGCTTAAAACATCTGCACATTTCTGTGCACCCTCCCAGGGAAGATAATTGCTTGCGAAGGTCACATGTGCGTTTCCGTGCGGATCATGTTTTAATACTTCAAACTTAAGATGTCTTGTGATATCGGGCGCATTTTCATCCGCGTGGCAGTCGTAGATCTCATTTCCTATGCTCCACAAGATCACACTCGGGTGATTCCTGTCCTGTCTGATCCAGCTTGCGATATCCTTCTTATGCCAGTCCGCAAAAAATCTTGCGTAGTCATATTCCGTCTTCGGTCTGTACCACATATCGAACGCTTCGCTGATAACGAGGATTCCCATTTCATCACACAGATCAAGGAGTTCCGGAGCGGGCATATTATGGGATGTCCTGAGAGCATTGACTCCCATCTTCATGAGCATTTCGAGTTTCCTTTTCATCGCACACTTATTGAACGCAGCACCGAGTGCGCCCAGATCGTGATGCTCGCATACACCGTTTAATTTAAAATTCCTGCCGTTTAAAATGAAGCCTTTATCAGGATCGAAGAAAACATCCCTTATACCGAACCTTACTGTCTCCTCATCATGTTCGTCCACCGCTTCCATCGTAACTTTCAGGGTATAGAGATAAGGATCGTTAATATCCCAGAGATGGGGATCCGGAAGTTCAAGATCATGATCATTCAGTTTGACCGTTGATACCGCATTCCCTTCCGCATCCGTAACGGAATAATTCAGCCTGGAATACATTGCATTCTGTCCCCTGACTTCCGTTTCGATATGAATTATCCTCTTTCCGTCCTTGATCTTGTTCGAAACATACACTCCGTCTTTGGCTATATATGTATCCTGCGTCTGTCTGATATATACATTGCGGTAAATACCCGCACCCGAATACCATCTGCTGTTGGGTGATCTGTGGCATGCACTTACAAAAATGAGATTCTTTCCTTCATGAAGTTCGTCCGTGATCTCACAGTCAAATGCCGAATATCCGTATTTCCATTCACATACACAGATACCGTTCACATAGACATGGGAGTCCATATAAACGGCATCAAATTCAAGGAAGTATCTTCCCTTCTTTTCTTCAATATCAAGTTCTCTCATATACCATCCGGTTCCGTCCCTGTAAAGGTCCGCAGAATCGTATATAAGCCAGTCATGTGGTATCCGGACCGGCGTAAAACAGTCCATGTGCGCCATGGCATCATCAAGACCTGATTCCGTGTTCAGTTCAAGAAATTTCCAGCCTTTATTAAACAGATATCGCATTTGTCACCTCTCAAAAACTTCCGGAAATGAATGATGATTTCTGATCATATAACAATATGGGTGATGTATAACATCACCCATAAATGATTATACCCGATAAGACAGGCCTTTGTAATGATTAAGTTTGGTTAAGCAAGCGATTTATGAAGTGTTTCCCTGACAGCTCCCGGTCCCTTCATAAGGCTTATGAAATATGTAATGATCTTATCCGAAAGTCCCGCTTTTACAAGATCCGATGCAAAAAGCTCGGAGTCGGCAAGTATGGGATCAAGAACCTTCTTCGCATCGTCAAAGGAAATATCGCTTCCGAAGGCAAGACCTTTAAGAGCATCCGTAACCTTTGAAAGTCCGGGATCGGGACTGCATTCGAACGCATCTCCCTTATCGTCGATCCCCTTTGCATAACGCAGCCATCCGGCAATGACGAGAGGAATCGCATTCAGATCGTTTACATCCTTCGCGGGATCGGCGATATAGCTCTTTATCGTCTCACCGAATCTGATGGGAATCTTCTGGGAAGTATCACACGCGATCCTCTGGGGAGTATCGGGCATGAAGGGATTGGGAAGTCTCTTTTTAACCACGGTATCGATAAACTCCGAAGGATCAACCACACCGGGATCCGTTACAACGGGAAGTCCTTCCTTATATCCCACTGTATCGATAAGCTTCAGAAGATCATCATCCTTCATCTCTTCGGATATTCTGGTAAAACCGAGAAGACATCCGTATACCGCAAGCGATGTGTGCAGGGGATTGAGGCATGTTGTGACCTTCATTCTCTCGACATTATTGACCGTATCGCGATCGGTAAAGATGACTCCGGCCTTTTCGAGTGCGGGCCTTCCGTTAGGGAAATCATCCTCTATAACAAGATATTCGCTCTCTTCCGCATTTACGAAAGGGGCAACATATGTATGGAATCCGGTAACTACCGGCTCCGCATCCTCCACACCGTCCGCTGCGATCATATCCCTGACCGATTCATCGGGTCTGGGGGTGATCTTATCGATCATGGACCAGGGGAATGATACTCTATTCGGATCTTCGACATAATCGAGGAAGCCCTTATCGGCAACGCCGCCTGCAGCCCACTTTTCGGCAAATTCATGGATCGCACCGTAAAGCTTCTCGCCGTTGTGCGAGCAGTTATCGGTACTGACCATGGCTATAGGGTATCCGCCGGCGGTATATCTTGCATAAAGAAGCGAGCACACCTTTCCGATATAGGAAACACACTTTTCGGGACCGTTCGCCATATCCTCGGATACCGCTTTTGCGAAGTTTCCGTCGGCTCCCTTAAGGCTGTAGCCCTTTTCGGTTATGGTGAAAGTCGCAAGCTGTAAGCTCTTGTTTTCAAAAGCCTTCTTTAGATAATCAAAGTCATCTTCCACAGCCGTATCAAGCTTTACGGATGCGGTAACGGAGCCTATCACCTGCTTTTCAACGGATCCGTCGGATTTAAGGATTGCAAGTATCGAAAGATTGTCGAAGGGTTTATATGCTTTGTCGATGATCTCGTAATCAAAGCCTTCGGCTACGACTATGCCGGAATTCATGATCCCCTTTTCAATAAGCTCCTGGGCAAGTCTTGCATGATATGCCCTGAAAATATTACCGGCACCGAAATGAACCCATACCGGTGCCTTATCAGTGTTTTCTTTTACCGCTTTTACATCGTAGGAAGGAAGGTGATATCCCTTGCTCTCCCATGCATTCTTATCAGCTATTGCGTTTGAACAGAGCTTCATCTTACGCCTCCGTGTGCTTTATCTATAGCTTCCCAAAGACCGTTAATATATGCCGCGCCGAGCGCCCTGTCATAAAGGCCGTACCCGGGCATTGCTTCCTCACCCCAGATCATCCTTCCGTGATCGGGACGGATGGGGCCTGTAAATCCGGATTCATACAGTGCTTTTACTATCTCGTACATATCAAAACTTCCGTCGCATGAAAGATGCGCAGCTTCTTCAAAGTCAGGCTCTCCGACAGGGATCTGTGCTCCGCTCCAAGCCTTGACGGCACTTCCGTCCTCACGGCAGAAGGCATTGAACTGAAGGTTTCTTACATGTGCAAAATGCACTCTTCCCGCAAAAGAACGGATCATATCGGGAAGGTCGTTCTCAGGGTTAGTTCCGAAGGAACCCGCACAGAATGTAAGTCCGTTGTGCACGTTATCTACTGCGGAAAGCATTTTTGAAATGTTTTCCTTATTGTTGATGATATGGGGAAGTCCGAATACGCTCCACGCGGGATCATCGGGATGTATCGCCATATTGATGTCGTACTTATCACAGACAGGCATTATCGCCTTGAGGAAATACACGAGATTATCAAAAAGCTTAGCTTCATCGATATCCTTGTACTGCTCAAAAAGCTCCCTTACATGATCGAGTCTTTCGGGTTCCCATCCCGGCATCACGGTACCGTTCATCTGATCCTTTATGGAATCGAACAT
>JAGCRJ010000028.1 GCA_017964745.1 Lachnospiraceae bacterium | reverse complement strand
CCTGTTGCCGTCATCGACGCAGCCGTATTTTTCGAGGATGCCGAAATGTGCTTTGTCGGGATAATTGTCCCTTACCGCAAGCCAGCTCTCGTTTCCTTTTTCAGAGCCCTGCCTGTGGTCTTTGATATATTCCGTGAAGGTCTTCTCATAATCGGGAAGAAGCCCCTCGGGATGAAGTAGCCTCTGAATGCAGAGCGAAGCCTTTATGACCCTCTGGCCGCTCATATATGCATCGCGGTCGCTCAGTCCCACCTCTTCTTCGCCGCAGAGGATCTGGTTGGTAAAGCCCTCATCATCGGGCTGTAAAAGGAATGACGATATCCACGCGTCGAAACGTATGAACCATTCTTCGTTAAGCCCTTCGACATCAGACAGTCTCGCAGGTCCGGAAAATCTTACGGACAGCGCAAACAGCGCAGCTTTGTCCTCCGACATTCCGGGAAAGGAAACCTTCTCAAGTGCGGTGCATCCGGTGAAGATACCGTCACCCGCTTCGCAAAGAGGCATCTCAAGCTCCTTCAGATTGCTGCAATGGGCAAATCCGAAATCACCGACGCTCCTGACAGATGACGGCACGGACAGCTTTCTTAAGGTCTTCTTCCCAAGGAAAGCTTTCTTTCCGATCGCGATAAGCCTAACCCCTTCAAAAGGGTATTCGGGAAGAACAAGCGAAGTAAACCTTCCCTTGCGTGCTCCGAGAACCGCTTCATTTTCCTTTATCGAATATACCAGGCTTCCTTCCGGGTATTCTGTCTCTTTATCCAAATCTTCCTCCGCACGAAACGTCAGATATCGAATTTAGCTATCTGCTCTTTCAGCTCCAGGCCTCTTTCAGATATTTCCATATCCCCGGCCAGTTTTTCGTAATCTTCGTTTCCGAACGTACTTATGAACCTTGAAGACCATGTATCCGAAGTCAGTCTGGTCGCAAGGATCATAGGTTCATTTCCGCCTTCGCAGGCTTTCCTGACAAATGATATCAGATTTGACAGTCTTGATGAAGATGTCATCGCTTTTTCTTTTAATTTCACAACTTCGGAATTGTAGCCGTCAAGGCAACGGGGGCGTCCGTCCTCCGTCTTCGCCGTATCACCCGGTTTCAGGCAGTCATTATAGAAATCGATCGTAAGAGCGATGGATCTCCTGCGGTGTCTGCTAAGGTTTCCGCGCTCCTGCAAGAGCTTAAGGTTATTCTCCTGTGCACCCAGGGCTTTTCTTATGATGCCCTGTACCTCGCTGTCATCCGCACCTTTTTCCGACATATCCTTTATGCTCTTCATAACGGGAGTGAGAGTACGTACGGCATCTGCTTCAACGAGGGTCTCCTTCATATCACCGGATACGGATTCGGTCAGCATGGAAAGGACGGAAAGTCTTTCGTCAAAGCTTGCACCGTTCATCTTCTCATATATGCTCTCAGGTGCCCTGCCTTCAAGTATCTCCGCGATGTGGTAATCGGTCTTGTACTTGATGTACAGGTCATAATAAGCCGCAAAATCCTTCGCGACTCTCTCGCTTCTGAGGTACTGGCTGATGAGCGTCTCGTCAATGGTGATCTTTTCTTCCTCACTGAGCTTCATCATCTCGGAAAGATCTTCCCAGCCTCTCGCGGTAACATAGGCCCTGCCCTCCGGAGACATATCCATGACATAGAAGTCTTCCTTCTTCACATCAAGGTATGCGAGGATCGCGCCGTGGATGCTTCTTTCACGGGCATATTCCATCCACGCCTTAAGTTCGGGCTCTACGGTGATCACCTTCATCCTGTCGAGGGTCGCAACATCGAATTCCCTTACGGATCTGTTGTACTCGGGAGGATTTCCCGCAGTAACTATCACCCATCCTTCGGGAAGCGAGTGGCGTCCGAAGGTCTTGTACTGAAGGAACTGCAGCATGGAGGGGCCGAGCGTTTCGGAAACACAGTTTATCTCATCGAGGAAAAGAATGCCTTCCTTCACTCCCCTTTTGTCTATCGCCTCATAAACGGACGCAATGATCTCACTCATCGTATATTCGGTTATGGAATACTCGGTGTCCCCGAATTTCTTCGTTGTGATATAGGGAAGGCCGAGTGCGGACTGCCTTGTGTGATGCGTCATGGAATATGACACGAATGCGATCCCCATCTCGGATGCGATCTGTTCCATGATCGCGGTCTTTCCGATACCCGGTGCACCGAGCATGAATATGGGGCGCTGTCTTACAGTGGGAATGCAGTACTCTCCGTATTCGTCCTTCTTGAGATATATGCGGACCGTGTCCTTTATTACCTGTTTAGCGCTTGCTATGTTCATTTCAGTTCATCCTCCTCGATAACTGCCTTCATGCTCCATACGGGCGGAGCGGGGCGGGATGTGTCTTCGTTCAAAAATGCAAATATGACATCAAAGTCAGGTTTTCTCTCCGGATATATTCCGTAGCCGTCCGTAAAATAGATCAGGCCTTTAAGATCGTCGAACTCCCTTGCTTCCTGCAGGGTCTTCACATAATCGAACACCGGTCTGAAATCCGTTGCTCCTCCGCCGACCAGCTTCATGCTTCCGAGGAAGCTTTCAAGCTGCGTGATATCGGTGATCTTATCATCCCTTCCGACCTCGGCATCACACTGTATGATGTGGATGTTGATCTTCCTGAAGAAGCTCTCGCTCCGTTTGAGAAGGTCGAAGGTCTGTCTTATGAATTTCTTTACCGTCTCACCGCTGCAGGATGCCGATGTGTCTATCGCTATGACAAAGTCCCTGATCCTTTTGTCCTCCCTGTATTCGAGAGGTTCTATGAGCGGCATGTTATCGTAGTGCTCGAGTCCGTATGTGTAGTAGATATAATCGAACTCATCGTCGCTGAGCCTGGTGTGCTCACCCGTAACCACGAAATGCTCCAGGATCCTCCTGTAATCATATTTGACCGCGGAGCCTTCGAGCAGATTCTTTTCGAGTGATTCACCCGAGGAACCCTTTTTCGAAAAGCTCTTTATCTCCGCAAGCACCTGCCTGGAAATCTTCTTCCATTCCTCTTCCGTCATCTGTATCTCGGGAGAAGAGTCCGGTCTCCACAGGTCGTGCGAGTCGAGTGCAAAGGCTCTTTCGTATTCCATGACCCTCGATGGAGTAAGGGGATTTTTACGGAAGTATCTGTAGAGACTCTCTGCGGAAAGCTTTCCGACATCCTCCTTCAGCACCTTGAGCATTCCCGCCGTCGCAAGATCGGTATCGAGTCTTACGCAGTCCTCGTCAAGCTCGGCTATCACGTTCTCAACCGCAATGTCACAGGCAAGGTCCCACAGGACACGGTCCGTTCTTTCACCGGAGAAAGGATGGGAAAAGATATGATGCAGCATGACATGGAAGATCATCCTCGCGGGAAGCCTGAAATCCTTCTGTGCGGAGCGGATGATGTTTACGGGATCGTATATGAACCTTCCGATGCCGGAATAGACATTCGCACATCCCGGCCGGGCCTCACTCTTAAGCTCCATGAGGCTTCTGTCGAGAAAGCGGAATGACATCATGATCTCATCCCTCGCAAGCTCTATGATCTTCGAGGAAAGAGCAAGGATCTCCTTTGTATCGTTTTTCTTTTCTTTTACATCCATACAGTCAGCAGCGCAGTCGGTTTTCAGAAAAAAGGAACGCTTCATGGGCGTTCCTTTTACAGTATCCCGAAGTATATATTATCGATCGGCCTTTAAGTACTTTTCTTCAAATTCCGATACCGGTATCGGCTTTGAAAAATAATAGCCCTGGAAACAGTGGCATCCGCATTCTTCGAGGAATTCCTTCTGCTCCCCGGTCTCGACGCCCTCCGTAATGACCGACAGTCCGATATCGATCGCCATGTTGATGACGTTGGACAGAATGTGCCTGGACTTGAGCAGCGTATCGGCATCCTTGATGTCGCGCAGGAAAAGCATATCCACCTTAAGTACATCAACCGGAAGTATCTTGAGGGTATTGAGCGATGAATATCCGCTTCCGAAATCGTCCATCTCCACGAAGAAGCCGTCGTTCCTAAGTCTTCTGATCACGTCCAGAACAGCTTCAACATTTCCCATCATGGCGGTCTCGGTTATCTCAAGCCGCAGCTGTTCGGGCTTTATACCGTACTTTCCGACATATGCGGTTATATCCCCGTAGACATCGGTAAAATAGAAATCCCTGGGAGATATGTTCACCGACAGATACATATCATCATGTCCCTCTTCATTCCATCTTCCGAGGATCTTACATGCGTATTCCCACATATAACGGTCGACCCTTGCGATGAGTCCGGTCTTTTCCAGAACGCCTATGAACTTACCGGGAGGAAGCATTCCCTTCGTCCTGTGATCCCATCTGATGAGGCACTCACCGCCTCTTACCTTTCCGTCCGAGTTAACCTGCGCCTGGATGAAAGGAATGATCTCTCCGGCCTCCATGGCATCATCGACGCTTCCCGTTATCATCTGCTCCCAGAGTATGGACTCCCTGACCGAATCATCATAATACGCGATGACCTTCTGCATATCGTTCCTGATCCCGTCTATCGCAAGGAATGCCCTGTCGAATACCATCTGACTGGTAAGATCGGGAGAATCGACATTGCAGACGCCGACATGCATGGTTATCGGATATTTGTAATCGCCCCTGTCAATGTAAAGTGAATTGCAGATCCTGGTAAAAAGAACGGGATCGAAATCATCCTTTTTCAGAAAGAGGCCGAAACGGTCGCCGGTTATGCGTCCGACAATGCTTGCGGGGCCCATGATCTCCGCAAATTTACAAGCTATATCCTTCAGTACGTCGTCCGCCCTGTCCGTGCCGAACACCTCATTGATGCTCTTAAAGCCGGAGATATTGGTGACTACGGCAACGTATTCCCTGCTGTCTTTACAGGAAAGCTTTTCATCCGTCAGTTTGTAAAGAGCGGAGATATTGTAAAGTCCCGTGAGCGAATCGTGCATCGCAAGGAATCTTTCCTTTTCAAGCTCGACCTCTTCGTCCGTACGGTCCTTGATCTTCGCGTAAAAGCCGCAGTAATCATGGCGGCTGTCATAAACATCGCACACTTCTATCTCATAGATCGTATCGATGCCGGTCACTTCGTCCGTGATACGTCTCACCGCCGAGTATGAATGGTTTATCGATTCTTCATTCTCCGTAAGCTTTTTGAAAATATCGTATGCCTTTCCGTAATCGGAGTCGGATATACCGAACAGATCGGCAAAGCTGTGATTTATGAACACAACCCTTCCGGCATTGTCAAAAAGGACTATTCCGCTCTCGGATGACCTGATCGATGCCGAGAGCAGATTGTTGATGAGAGTTGCGGGTTTGTAAAGCGTTGTGAAGAAGACTATCAGAAGACCCGTTATACCGTATCCGATAAGTGATGCATCAACGGGGCTGTTGGATGCCATGACTCCGATATACCACAGGGCGGTCACGAGAAGGGAACCTGCTATGCAGTAATATTTCACCCAGTAAATGGCAGCATATCTGCTCGCTTTCCACAAAAGGAATGCAATTCCGAGAAGTACGGCAAAGGTGCAGAGTGCGCCGTGAACATAATAGTACCAGCCTCCGGTCACTCCGTAGAATACCTTATTGATAATATGAGTGCCGGCAAATTCGGGAAGTTCGGCGGGATCCACCACGCGTATCGTATATACATGATGGTATTTAAAGTTAAGCGCTACGGAGATGCAGTCAAGAAGACAGAGCGCACGGAAGACCATTGTATATGCCTTACGTCTGTACCGGATACCGCAATAATTCATTACGAACCTCAGCAGGAAGAACAGCATCAGATCCATGCTTATGTACAGAAGACTGTATCCGATATCGGCAACCTCGTAATGCCTGGTCATTGTGACACAGCCGTCAAGTATGAAGGGAGGGAAGGCCGCGACAAGGAGACACGTGATATATCCCTTGTAGGGACTATCATGCGTGATGACCGCAAATATGCTCATCGCATACAGCACCATAAAGATTGTGAGGATTATCATAAAGGTATATGATATCATGCTTTTCCCGGCCTCTTACGTATACTAATAATTTAGTCCAAACAAACGATTTTTACAAGGATTCGGAGGCATTTCACGGGAATGAAAAAGACCCGCGGACAGCCTCCGCGGGTCTTCGTTTTCGTCTTATGTTATTTGAAGAATGCAACGATCTCTTTGAGATTGTCCGCCTGTTTGCTGACACCCTTTATCCTGTCCGCGATCTCCTTGATGGAGGTTGCGATGTTGTCCGTGCTTGCGGAAACCTCGGCATTGGATGCGGCATTTTCTTCGGATATTGCGGAAAGATCCGTTACGTTGGCAACGATCCTCTCCTTGATGGACTGAAGCGAAGATGTCTTCTCATCGATCTCCTTGATTCCGTCAACAGACTCTACGATGGCTGCTTCGAGCTTTTCAAACTCATCCTGTGCCTCTTCGATGATAGCCTGCTCGGCATTCATGGTGTCCATGATCTCACCGGCAAGTCTTACCGATACTTCGGAATTGGAAAGGATCTCCTCGGCAATCGTCCTGATCGTCGATGCGCTGTTATTGGACTGCTCTGAAAGCTGTGAGATCGAATCTGCGACAACCGCAAATCCTCTTCCGGCTTCACCCGCTCTTGCAGCCTCGATCGAAGCGTTAAGGCTGAGGAGCTTGGTCTGGCTTGCGATATCGATGATAAGGTCGATCGCTTCGTTGACCTTGGCGATGGATTCATTGGTAAGGTTGATCTGCTTATTGATGGTCTGAACCGCCTCAACACTTCCCCGGCTGGATGTCATGACATCCTTCATCTTGCCGGAAGCAAGACGGCTTATGTTCTTCATGGTCTCCGCATTCTTATTGAGACTGTCTACATTTCCGCCGATCTCGGATACGGTTGCATCCATTTCAGCCGCATGGGAGTTGACCTCCTGAACATTCTCGGCCATATTCTGGGCGGTGAGGGAAAGTTCTCCGACCGCAGTGGATATCTGGGTTGCTCCGTCTGCGGATGCATCGGAAAGAGACATAACCTCATTCGCATCCACGCCGAGTTCGTCAGCCGATTCCTTGATCCTGGAAACGGTATCCTGAAGGACGGATTTCATGTTTCCGATCGCGGTGATCATGTTGGTGTTCTCGGTGATCGCCGAATGAGCCACGGAATCGGACATGATGTCACCGGTAGCCATTCTCTCCATATCTTCACTTATGAGCGCAGGTGCTCTTCTTACATAGAGTGAAAGGAAGAATATAAGCGCCGCGAAGAAAACGAAAAGAACTATGGCCACAAGGATCAGGGGAGTGATGACCGAAAGGATCGCGGAGCGCACCGTGTCATAAGGTTCTCCGACGAAGGTCATTCCTATGATGCGTCCGTCCGTTGTATAGATGGGCTGGTAATCAACATAGTACTGCTTTCCGTTGATCATTACGCCGTCCGACTGGTAATGCTGTCCGCCGTTTAAGCAGGCCGCGATAACGGCATCGGATGCCTTGGTACCCTCAAGTCTCTGGTTGGTCTGTGAATCCCTGAGGTTCGTTACGGCACGGGTATCACCCATGAATATGGTAAGACCGAGGTTCTCCGATGTATACGAATCAACAAAGGTATGATCCGCATCCTCGGTAAGGAATATATCCTCACCGGCATTTGCGATGACATCCTCAACATAATGGTTGAATGCCATATTGGTGGCATTGAGTCTGTCGTATACGGATTCCTCCATCGAGTGCTTGGTTCTTGAGGCACTGACAAAGGTCTCGACAAGTATCGCAGTGATAATGGGGACCATTCCGAAGAGCATCAGCATCTTCAGGAAATCAAAGCCGCCTTTCTTCTTACCGGTTGCATTAACATTGTTAGCCATATTCATCCTCCCTGAAACAATATAAGCTATTTAGATCGTGAACATCTTGACATTATCCCTAAGTTCATCGGCAACAGCGGAAAGAGCTTCCGTCTGCTTTACGACACTTTCCATGTTTTCGTCAAGCAGTGCGAGCGATGCCGAGGTTTCCTCCGTCGATGCTGCATTTTCTTCGGACACGGAGGAAAGTGATTCAACGGATTCCATAATGGATTTCTTATCGTTGTCGAGCGTCTGTACGAGACTGAGTATCTGCTTATTGCCTTCCTCGGTCTCACGGAGCATTCCGAGCATATTCTCGAACGAACCGCTCATTGAACCGAGTGCGCTGCTCTCGGCTTCGGTAGCATTCCTGATATCCTCGGTGAGAGTCTTGTTGCGGTCGGAAAGTCCGGTGATGGTCTTGAGCATTCCGGTGATCTCGTTAGCAGCGCCGTTGGACTCCTCTGCGAGGTTCTTGATGTTATCCGCAACTACCGCAAAGCCCTTGCCGGCCTCGCCCGCTCTTGCAGCCTCGATCGAAGCATTAAGCGCAAGGAGAT
>JAGCRJ010000283.1 GCA_017964745.1 Lachnospiraceae bacterium | reverse complement strand
GTGGAAGGTAAGTCCGTTGTAGAATCCTTTTGATATAAGGCTGATAAAATTGTAAACTGACTGTGGAGCGATATCGGGATAAAGCTCAGCCTTCATCACCGAGCCGTCCTCCATCGTAAATGTTACAAGGGGATTTTTATTCTCTGACATAATATTTCCTTTCCAAACGCGTTTTAAAAAGACTCCTGTATTATAACATGAAACAGCGCATTCACTATCTCAAAAATATAAGCGTGCTCAAAGGCGCAGGTATTCCCACAGCGGCATCCGCAAAGGAAAACGCAGCAGCCCCGGAAGGATCATCCGCAGCCCGGGGCGGCTCATGCCAAGGATGTCCGGGAACTCTGTATGTTGCCTCGCCGGATGCAGACTTTAAGGCTCTTACGGAAAGCGGCGTTCCCTTTGTCGTCTATGTCGATACGCTCGCGGATAACGCCGGCACCTTCTTCGACGGTGCGAAGTATGTTCTCGAGGGCGAAGGAGAATTTGATCCCGAAGATTTCGATCCCGAAGAGCTTGAGAAGATATACAGAAGACTTAAGAAGATCCCATGGGATATCCTGGAAACCGACAGGTGTGTCATAAAGGAAACCTCACCCGATGACCTCGACGAATTCTACAGGATCTATGCAGACCCTGATATCACGAGCTTTACAGAGGATCTGATGGAAAGAAGTGAGGAGGAAAAATATACCGAAAACTACCGCGACCTTATCTATGAGATCTACGATCACGGTATCTGGACCGTCATCAAAAAGGATACGGGAGAGATCATAGGACGTGCGGGACTCGATGAAAGAGCCGGTTTCGACACGCCCGAGCTCGGATTTGTCATAGGAAAAGCATGGCAGAAACAGGGCTATGCATATGAAGTCTGCGGTGCGATCCTTTCATGGGCAGCCGAAAATGACATTCACGAAATAATGAGTCTCACCGAAAAGGAAAACTCGAAAGCGGTTAATTTACTTAAAAAACTGGGCTTTTCCGAAGGAAACCCTGTATCCATCGGCACTTCAGAGTATGTCAGATTCAATTTTGCCGTAAAATAGGGCGTTACGGGGCATAAAAAAATACCTGTTATTCATAGATTGTTAACAATTTATTTTCTTATTGTTAAATCCAAAAACATTGTCTATACATCTTTACAAAGTAGAATATAACCATAGAACGAGAAAAGAATTACCACCCCTTCGTGATATATAATAATCTTTTTCATAATAATCCCGGGTATCACAAGATGCCCGGGATCCTCCCTTTTATAGGGGTATTTACAACAATACCGCAAACAAAAATCCCGCACAGCAGTGCGGGATTTATATTTTTGAAAATAGGGGAAAACAGGGGACGGTTCTGCTGTTTTCGGGATTTTTATTTTGCGACTCTGATATCGATTGCCTGCTTCACATTGACTATCTCTACTTCGTTATGCTTTCCGCCGTTCTCTCCGTCCAGCGTCCATGCGATCTTCTTTTCGGATGTGAATTTTATATTGCCCGAAGTAAAGGATACGATGTTCTCGGATAATCCGTAATTGCCCGTAGCAAGCGCGTTAACGAGCTTCTGGAATTCAAGCGGTGTTGTGATCTCCTTTATCAGGTTGACCTCGAAGAGTCCGTCCGCAAGATCCACATTTTCTCCGGTGATACCCTTGAAGCCTCCGACACTGTTGGAATTGGTGACCATGCCGTATATAAAGTTGCCGTCTATGGTCTCACCGTCATGCTCGATCGTCACATGGTACGGCTTGATCTTGGTGAAGCTCTTCATTCCTTCAAGGATGTATGCGGAATGCCCTATCGCATTCTTCATGTCCTGGTCCGTGCTGTAGCTGACCTCGGTGAATGCGCCGAATGCCGCAACGTACACGAATGCTTCGTTATTGAAAAGTCCGACATCGACCGCCTTGTTCCTGCCGTGGATTATTATATCCGCGGACTTGATCATATCCTTGGGAAGTGCGAGAGAACCGCCGAAATCGTTGGTCGAGCCTGCGGGGATATATCCAAGAGGTGTGCGGTACTCGTTCTTCATCATGCCGCGCACGGTCTCATCAAGGGTTCCGTCACCGCCGCAGCAGGCAACTATGTTAAAATCAGCCTCACGCTCGGCGGCAACCTTCTCGGCATCGCCGTTCCTGCGCGTGGGATAGATCGTTATCTCATAACCTGCGGACGCAAATATATCGAGAATATCCGCAAGTTCCTCGCGGATACGACCTCTTCCTGCTTTGGGATTGTAGATGAAAAGCATCTTTTTCATAAGTCGATAATACCATACGGATGATCCAAAGCAATACGTAAGATATCAAAACAACAAAAAATCACGGAATCTTAAGATTCCGTGATCTCATATACATATACCTTATGCCTGTGCGCCGGTAAGGAATCCCTCTACGGTGCTGAGAGCGTCACTCTCATCATCTCCGTCGCATCTGATCATGAGTTCATCTCCCTCATCGAGAGTGATGCTCATCATTCCCATGATGGACTTGGCATTAACCTTTCTTTCGCCTGCCTCGATATAGATGATGCTGTCGAACTTGCTTGCTTTCTGTACAAGAAGTGCGACGGGGCTTGCTGAAAGATTCTTGGGCAGTTTAACGTTAACGGTTCTTGTGATCATAAAAAAATACTCCCTTCAATACCGCATCCTTTCCCCTCGGACGCCGGCAGCCTTCTCCTCATAAGGCCTTTGATTCGTTATTCCCCCGTAACATCAAACGGCACCCCAAGCCGTTTACTTTCTCTTTTCCTGAGCGAGCTTGCTCAGTCTTGCAAGTCTGTGATTGATACCCGATTTTCCCACCGGAGGATCCATCATCTCTCCGAGCTCCTGTAAGGTCGCATCCGGGTTTTCGAGCCTTCCGTAAGCCGCTTCCCTTAAGGTGGCGGGCAGACCGTCCAGCATCCCGTGCTCTTCCAGAAATCTTATATCATCCAGCTGCCTTGAAGCAGCGGTCACAGTCTTCCTTATATTGGATGTCTCACAGTTGACCCTTCGGTTAACGGTGTTGCTGACATCCTTATAGATTCGGCAGTTTTCGAATTCCATAT
>JAGCRJ010000282.1 GCA_017964745.1 Lachnospiraceae bacterium | reverse complement strand
GACGATTGCCAAAGAAATGAAATGCACTGCGATCGAAGGACCCGTTGATGCATCCTTCTGGAATAAGTACAGACTCAAGATCAACAATTTCGACAGACCGCCCTACACCGGAGAGCCCTACAACAAGGAATACTATTATAACCTTTTCCTTGCAAACGGTTATACCGTCAAGGAACATTACACATCGAATGCATACAGGGCTGTCGATGATTCATATGTAAACGAAAAGTTCGAAGGCAGATACAATGCATTTCTTGAGCAGGGATACCGCATCGAAAGTCCGAGGACAGAAGACTACGAAAAGATACTCGATGAAGTCTACAGGATGATCACCGAGCTCTACAGTGACTTCCCCATTTATAAACATGTTTCGAAGGAAGACTTCAAAGAAATGTTCATGAGCTACAAATCCATCATGAACATGAGCATGACCAAGATCGCATATTACAAGGATAAGACCGTTGGCTTTTACATCAGTCTTCCCGATTACGGCAACAAGGTCTATCACCTGAACCTCCCCAATTTACTCAGCATCCTTAAGACCAAAAAGCATCCGAAGCAGTATGTGATGCTTTATATGGGAGTTGATGCAGAGCACAGGGGACTGGGAAAAGCGATAGTCTATTCCATAATCAAGGAGCTTGAAGCAAACAGACTTCCGAGCATCGGTGCTCTTGCACGTGACGGTAAGGTAACACAGACCTATGTCATAGAAGAAGCAACGAGCATTTACGAATATGTTCTTCTTGAACATACACTTGAATGATCACAGACGAGGGAGAGGAAAAATGTCTAACGTATTGGAGCAGTTTCTTAAAGATGACTATGAGAAATGGGGACCCAGAAATTATCTCCATGAAAAGAAGGGAGATGTATTTGTTCCCATAACATACGGAGCTTTTATCGAGAATGTAAATTATCTTGCAACATATCTTATCGATAAAGGCTTTGCCGGAAAGAACATCGGAATCTACGGACCCAACAGCATCGAATGGATGATCAGCGATATCTCGATCATGTGCTATGTCGGATGCGGAGTGGGCTTCAACAAGGACTGGTCATACGACAACGTGGTCTATTCGATCAAAAAGAGTGAGCTCTCGGCGCTTATCTATGACGAGAGACAGGGTGAGATCATGGACAGGATCAAAAAGGAATTCCCGGATCTCACATACATATCCGTGCAGAATGATTTTGCGGCATGTCTTGAAGAGGGAAAGAAATTATCCAAGGGATTATTTACTCTTGAAGGAAGGGATGGGGACATTCCTGCGAAGGTTGTATTTACAAGCGGAACCACTTCCTTCCCTAAGGCGGTTCTTCTGTCCGTGAACAATGTCTTTTCCGGATGGAGGTCTCTAGGAAGAAGGATCACCGTTGATATCGAGGATACATGTTATCTCTTCCTTCCCCTCAACCACACATACGGATCGATCTATAATTTCATATATTCCCTGGTCTTCGGATACAGCATATATCTTGCCGGAAGCATCAAGGAGATGGCGCAGGAAATGATGGCGATACATCCGACCCTGTTCTCCGGAGTGCCCCTTGTGTTCACAAGATTCTATGAGGCATCAAAGGCCATGAATGTTCCTCTCAAAACACTGCTCGGCGGAAGAATGAAGTACCTGTTCTGCGGCGGAGCAAAGCTGACTCCCGAGATCAGAAAGGCATATGCCGATGAGGGCATGTATATGATGAATGCCTATGCCCTTTCCGAGACATCTTCCGGATTCAGTATCGATTATCCCGGAGAAGAGGATATGGAAAGCGTCGGAACTCTTTTTGAGGATGTGGATGCCGTGGTCCTCGATCCCGATGAAGAAGGATACGGAGAGCTTGCGATAAAGGGAAGTAATATCTTCCTCGGATATTTC
>JAGCRJ010000281.1 GCA_017964745.1 Lachnospiraceae bacterium | reverse complement strand
TAAAAAAATTTGTTGGACGAAAACGGTCTCTAGTCCCACTTCGTCAAGTGAATTCATTATAGTTAAAATTGTATACATTAGTCAAGGCAGTGCCGTGTACTTTTTTACGTACAAAGCCCATAAAATGGGAGTTTTTCGTGTATACAATCCTGCTCCGGAAGCCCGTTTTTCACGGTCAAAAAATTCCCTGTTGTTAAAATCACAACATATGGGATATACTGTCTAATCAGATACAAAAAAACAGTTTTTTACGGAGATCATCATGAGCACCGAAAATATTGAAAACAACACTGCAGAAAAGGCCGATGAGAACATCCTTGATGTATTCGGCATCAGACCCGACATGACGCTCGGCGAGATCATGCAGACCAAGCCCGAAGTCATTCCCGTTCTCATGGAAGCAGGAATGCACTGCATCAGCTGCCCCGCCGCAATGATGGAAACGCTCGAAGAGGCATCCATCGTACACGGCATTCCCGTAGATGAGCTTATGAAGTTCATCAAAGAGTCACTCGAAAGAGAAAGCAGCAACTGATCGGACAAAAGAAAAAAGCCCGCCTGACCGTACAGGTCCGGCGGGCTTTTACTATGCAATTAAGACTTAGAGAGTGAACTGGTTGATGATATCGTTGAGATCCGAAACAACCTTCTTGCACTCTTCGACCTTGTTGATACTGTCGGTGGTATCGGATGCCATCTCACTGCTTCTTTCAGCGATCTCGACAACACCGTGGGATGCTTCGGTAACAGTGGAATCGATTCCGCCGATCGCATCCGCGATCTTACCGATATCGGAAGCGAGCTGACCGATGTTGGTCCTTATCTCGTTCATGCTCTTTCCGAAGGTATCGGCATCGTTCTTGTACTGTTCGCTTACCTTGCCGAATTCCTCGTAATCCGAAAGAACGTTGGTCTCAAGGAAGCCCGTGGTCTGGGTCAGGCAGTCGGACATCTGTTCAACAGCGCTGTTGACTTCATCAACGATTCCGCCGATGTTCTTGACAGCTTCTGAGGTCTGGGTTGCAAGGTTACTGATCTCTGATGCGACAACCGCGAATCCGCGTCCGGCTTCGCCTGCTCTTGCAGCCTCGATGGAAGCGTTGAGTGCGAGAAGTCCGGTCTGTGAAGAGATCGCCATAATGGTTCCGGTGAGCTCATTGATCTTGTTGACCGCCTGCGAAGCAACGATCGCTTCTTCAGACTTAACCTTAACGCTCTCGTAGATCTCGATGGTCTTTTTGCTTGCCTTATCGGTGGTAGCGGCAAGTTCTCCGGCACGGGTGAGCACTTCGTTCGAAAGCTTCTTTCCTTCATCGGCAAGCTGGTCTATGCCGCGTGCGTTATCCTGAACATTCGAGATATTCTGCGCGATGGTGGTGGTGGATGCTGCAGTCTCCTGCATGCCCGCCGCAAGCTCCTGGGTAGTTGCGGAGTTGTCTTCGCAAACCCTTCCGACATTGTCGATCGTAGCCTGGAGAGATCCTACGTTGGTGTCGATGCTTGTACCCGCCTGTGCAATGGATTCGACCATACTGCGCAGGTTGTCCCTCGTCTTGCCGATGGCTCTTGCGATAACACCGACCTCGTCGCCTCTCTTTTCAAGCTTCCTGGAATTGTCGTCCTCGGTAAAGTCGTAGTTTGCCGTCTTGTTGATAACGGGTACGAGATGATCGAGTGCCTGGAGCATGACGATCGTAAATACCGCAACAAGGATAACAGCAACGATAAGGAATATGATACCGGTAACGATGAGAGTTGTCCGCATTGCATCGACGCCGTGCATCATCTTATCCCTGTCAGCGGTAACGATTACGATGTTTCCGTCATTTGTAAATGCATAACCCGCAACCTTGTAAGATCCGTTGTACTCATAAGTGCATGATCCGTTGGGAACTTCCTTGCCTGCCTGGAGGTCCGCAACGATGCCCTTTACGGCTGCGTTCTCAACGGGCTGTCCGATCTTCTCGGTTTTGGTATGATAGAGCATCGTTCCGTCGGGAGAAACCATGTATGCATAGGATCCCTCAACACCCGACATCTCGATCTCGCCGATAAGTCTGCTGTAATCGATATTGATGAGCTTGTCATAGTCAGCGGTTACGAGAACGATATTACCCGTATCGGTAAAGGAATAACCTGCAAGCTTGAAAGCTCCCTTGTAGTCATAAACGACATAACCGTCATTAACGGTCTTGCCTGCCTGAAGGTCTGCTACGATGCCTTTTACTGCTGCATTCTCAACGGGCTGTCCGATCTTCTCGGGATTGGTATGCCAGAGCATTGTTCCGTCGGGAGATACCATGTAAGCATATGATCCTTCAACACCGTCAATGGTGATGTTTCCGAGGAGGGTATCATAATCGATCTTCATGAACTGATCGTAGTCAGCGGTTACGATAAGGATGTTGCCATCCTTGGTAAATGCATAGCCCGCAAGCTTAAGCGCATCCTTATACTCGTACAGAACGGAGCCGTTCTCAACCTTGATTCCTGCCTGGAGATCGGCAACGATGCCCTTTACGGCCGCGTTCTCAACCTGTCCGCCGATCTTCTCTGCGGTGGGATGCCAGAGCATGACACCGGTGGGGGATACCATGTATGCATACGAACCTTCAACGCCGATTATCTTGACATCTTTAAGAAGATTGTTCAGATTGCCGCCGTCCGAAGCATCTATGGCCTTGGCAACTTCCTCTGCGAGGTTCTGCGCATAAGCCTTATAGACGGTCTCACCGAATTCTCTGGAGAAGTTGATGGAAATGGCAGCTTCCTGTGCAAGGTTCATGGCGTATCCGCCGTAAGCCTTTTCACCGAATTCGGTTGCAAAGTCAACGCCTATTGCAGCTTCTTCCGCAAGATTCTGTGCGTAGTTGAGATATGTTTCTTCCATTGCATTGGATGCCCTGGTAGTAGCAACAATGATCTCAATAAGCACGAGCACAAATACGATCGCACTGATCAGAAGTGTGATCTTGGTACTCATCTTCGAAAAAAATGTCAGTTGTCGCTCTTCTTTAACGACGCAGTTCCGCTTGCCATTTTCTTCCCTCCGTTTGTAAAAAATTTATATATTTACGACCGGTTACCCGATCAATACATACAATTATCACAAAATAGGATATTAAATATCATAAAATGCCCGGAGAATAAATACAATAGGATAATTCACAAAAATATGTCAAAAATTACAAATTTATACACAATTTAAAGATATTTGAGGTTGAATTTTGCCAATTTGGGCAAAATAAAAGCCCGGATCATAATGATCCGGGCCTTATCTTCTTGATCAAAACCTGAATTAATCCTGGGTGTAAGGAAGGATAGCCATCTGGCGTGCACGCTTGATAGCTGTGGTGAGCTCTCTCTGGTGCTTTGCGCAGTTTCCGGTGATACGGCGGGGAAGGATCTTTCCTCCCTCGGAGATATACTTACGGAGCTTGTTAGCATCCTTGTAATCGATCACATTATCCTTGCCACAGAATACGCAGACCTTTCTGCGTCTGGCATGCATGCCGCCTCTTCTCTTGGCGGGGCCTTCAGGTCTCTCAGACTTGGTAAATGCCATGATTATGCCTCCTGCAAATCTTAACGAGTTAACTGAATGGGAGCTCTTCTACCAGTCCGTCGGGAACATTGAGGAAATCATTTCCTCCATTTGAAGATCCCGATGAAACGGATCCTGAAGAGAATGATCCATCGGATGAAGCATTCTTGCTCTCAGCGAATTCAATATCCTCGACCATGATGCGGACATCGTAGACCTTCTGTCCTTCCTTGTTGGTATAGTTGTTGTTCTGGAGTCTTCCGGAAACCACAACCTTGGTACCCTTCTTGAGATATCTCTCAACGAACTCGGCCTGCTTGCCGAAGGAAGTACAATTGAAAAAGTCTGCATCAGGCTCGCCATCACGCTTAAACCTGCGGTCCACCGCGATACTGTACCTGGCAAAAGTCGTTCCTGTTGTTGAACTGCTGACTTCGGGATCTCTGGTGAGTCTTCCCATTAATATAACTTTATTCATATAGTGTTCTCCTTATGCTTCGTCCTGTCTAATGCATAAGTATCTGATGACGCCGTCCATGATCCTGATGCGACTGTCGAGCTCGGAAATTGCGGTTCCGTCAGCATCAAAATGAATGAAGTAATAATAGCCTTCGGTCATCTTCTGGATTTCGTAAGCGAGCTTCTTCTTGCCCCACTCTTCTACATCCGCGATCTGTCCGCCGAACCTGGTCACATACTTCTTGACCTTCTCAAGTACTGCGGCACGTGCGTCGTCATCAATTACTGCATTAATAACGACAGCTAATTCATACTTGTTCATGCTGTTACCTCCTTTTGGTCTCTGGCCCACCTCTAGAGTGAGCAAGGAAAATATATCACGGAGTTTCAATATATCATCTGAAACACGGCAAAGCAAGTATTTTATTCCCTAAAAATGCATTTATTAGGAAAAATAACCGTTTTTGGCGCCGAAAATCTCTTTTTTAAACAATATATACGATAATAATTTCTTTTGATTCAGAAATATTTTATCGTGTTACGATAATTTTGTGTTGACATACAATATTTCCGGTGCTATATTGTCTCACGAAGGGCGGTCAAAGCCCTCACAGATCATGATCATTATCGGGCTCACTTTAACCCGGACATAAACGGAGGCTGTTATGACACAGAAAAACTTAGCGAGATGGATACAGGGCATTTTGCTCGGATTCGGAGTATTCGGATTATTCTTCTGTGTGGGAGTCGTTTATTTCGGCATCATCCCCATTATCGGCAAGGATATAGTAATACGCAATCCGGAATTTTCGTATATGTTTACCCCCTGGATGGTATTTCTCCTTCTTACCGCTGTCCCCTGCTACATCTTCCTCTTTTTCGGATGGAAGATATCCAAGAACATAATGGACGATAACTCATTCTCGCAGGAAAACGCACACTATCTTAAGATCATGGCCTATCTCGCACTTGGAGACACAGTGTTTTTCTTCATCGGCAACATCGTTTTATTCTTCCTCAGCATGAATCACCCGGGAATGCTGCTTGGATCGCTGGTAATAGATTTTCTCGGTGTTTCCGTTTCGGTAGGCTGTGCCGCTCTGTCACATCTGGTTCAGAAAGCGGCCGAGATGAAGGCCGAGAACGACCTGACAATATAGGAGGCGGGCTATGGATGAAGACAAGATCATATTCAACATAGATGTAATGCTCGCCAGACGGAAAATGAGTGTCAGCGAACTCGCCGACAGGGTCGGGATCACCGTGGCGAACATGTCCATCTTAAAGACAGGCAAAGCCAAAGCCGTCAAAGTAGACACGCTCTGCAAATTGTGCAAGGCGCTGGACTGCCAGCCCGGCGACCTGCTCGAATACCGGAAAGGAAACTAATCTCAGGAGAAACATTATGGAAATCTTTCGATACAAACGATCATTCAAAAAAGCTCTTTTATGGGCGGCACTGGCAATACTGTTCATATACAGAAACCGCGCATCGGTAACCTATCCGCTTTTCATGGCATCAACACTCGGGATCCTTGCATGGGACTGCAAGAGCATGGGCAAGAGTCTCATCAGAAATCTTGACGGAAAGTTTGACATCAAGCTGTTCTACTGCATAGTCCTTATGCTCCTTTCCATCCACAAGTGCATCAGTTCCTCCGTTGACCTTCAGTTCGGCAGCGGAATGGGAATACTGCTCATCTTCTCCTGCCTGCTTCTCAAGATCTACTCAAACCAGGAAGCAAAGGAGATCATAGCGATGCTCTGCAAACTGGGACAGCTGATGATCGTCCCCCTCAAGAATATCGCAAAGCCCTTCACAGACTCCAAGGCGGTAAAACAGGCAAAGGCCATGGCTGCCGCAGGAATGGGCGTTGACGGTGTCAAACCGGATTCCTCGGGCAAAAAGACCGCAAGGAGCGTCTTGCTCGGTCTGGTCATCGCGATCCCGCTTCTCTGGATCATCCTGGCACTGCTTTCATCGGCCGATCTTGTCTTCGGAAACATAGTCGAAGACATCCTTGACTGCATCCATCTTCCCAAGCTTTCCGAAGACTGGTTTGGCATACCTTTTAAGTTCTTCCTGTCATTCCTTGCTTTTTACACCTGGACGGCATGCCTTCCCGCGGAAATGTTCTTCGACCGGGAAGAGCACAAAAAATTCGATGCCGTCGTTGCGATCACCTTTAACAGCCTGATCGCAGTTGTATATCTTCTCTTCAGCGGCATTCAGTTCGTATATCTCGTAGGACAGATGGAACTTCCCAAAGGTTATACCTACGCAGAGTATGCACACGAAGGTTTCTACCAGCTCCTTGCAGTCACCATACTGAATCTGATACTCGTGTCATTTTGTAAAAAGCACTTTGCCGAGAACAGGATCCTCAAAGTGATCCTGCTCATCATCAGCGTATGCACCTATGTGATGATCGCATCATCCGCACTCAGGATGTATCTGTATGTCGGCGTATACGGTCTTTCACACCTCAGGGTTTATGTACTCTGGCTCCTCGTGATACTCACCGTATGGACCACCATCCTGATCATCGGCATCTTCAAGGAGAACATTCCCTACTTCAGGATCATCACCGTATTCGTGAGCGTCTGGTATCTCGTGTTTGCATTCTCGATGCCCGACAAGTGGATCACCGCATACGACCTGAGTCTTAAAAACGTACCCACGGATCTTGTATATGAGGTTTATCCGGACGCCGCTCCCATTCTTAAAGAGGACGGTAGATTCTGGCGTGAGTACTGCTTCTATCTTCACGATGAACTTGATGAATATCGTGAAAAGAACATCCTCAGCTTCGCCCGTGAATATAATTTCTCCGAGGATTATGCAATGAGGCTCATCGAAAAAGAAAAACTCGGTCCTGACGATTACGACTACAGATACGATTACAATATGCTCTTCGGCTGATAAGCAGCCTTTCCGGTCAGATTCAAACAAAGGGACGGTTCCGGTGTTTCAGATTATTTGAAACACGGAACCGTCCCCGTTTTATTCATTATGTTTTTCTTCAGTCCACTATTCCGAAACCGAGGATCGTAAATCTCTTATCCTTTTCGGTGATCCTGATCTCGACATCTCTTTCTTTGGCCGGACCGCCCCTGAATGCGATCAGTGCATTTGCATGCTGCCAGCCGATGATGTGGGGGTCGATATCGAGTTTCTTTTCGCCGTCCACAAAAACCTGCGCACATCCGACCTCCGGTGAAGCGGAATCCATATATCCGATAAGAAGTGCACTGAACTTCATCTTTGCCTTAAAGACGACATCCGAATCGCTCTTTCCGTCATAGAACCAGTTGCCGGCAAATTCGGGAGTCACGTTCAGATCCATATTTCTTTCAACTGCCTGAACCTCCGGGCTGTCGGTTCCGAACACACCCTTATCGTAGGAAAGTACGGCAGGTGCGGAGTCAATGTTGAATCTGTCAACGAGATAAACGTTTTCAAACTCTCCGCCCTTCGGAGGAGTGATGCCTGTGATGTCAAAGTCAGCTTCATCCGCAGACTCATCGGCAATCTTAAAGATATTGATCAGACCGTCAGCCATTATGCGGTGTCCCGTGTTGGTGGGATGATACATATCGTAGAAGTAGCGGTTCTTTCCTACTACGCCGCCCTCTTCTTCGCTCAGATAGAACTGGTCATAAACCGCGTCCTTGATACTTACCATGGGAAGGTTATAAGCTTCGCCCACCGGCTTAAGTCTGTCCTGAAGATTATATCCGTCGACAAATACGGAATAGATCAGAACAACCGCAGGCTTCTGAGGACTGTTATATATCTTTCTTACAAGTGAATCGAAGCACTCGCCCTGCGTTTCGTCTCCTTCGTCGTTAACGGCAAATTCCACTACAACGACATCCGGGAATTTCTTTCCGTCCTCGGTGACATCGTGATCGTAACGCAGCATTCCGAGCTCGGAAGGAGTTCCG
Organism: Lachnospiraceae bacterium; assembly: GCA_017964745.1. GTDB lineage: Bacteria > Bacillota > Clostridia > Lachnospirales > Lachnospiraceae > AC2028. The sequence continues at coordinate 3,028 of JAGCRJ010000281.1, read as the reverse complement.
CCTACACCCGCTTTGGTATATCCGACATTGTCTTCGTATCCTCTGCCCGCAATGTCGCAGAAGCCCTTGAAAGCATTATATGCATAGCAGCTTGTATTGATCGGTATGGCTCCCGCACCCTGGGTAATGGATCCGCCGATGAAAGCGACCTCAACCTTCTCACCCTTACGTGCCTTATCGATGGCCGTCTTAAGACGATGGATGTTACCCTTCTGCATAAGGGACTTTCCGATCATCTTCTTATAATTCTCACTTGAAGTATCTACTTCCTTGTCATCCTTAAGCTCGGGCGCAGTATATCCATCGTTGAGATAGAATGCGACGGAAACCTTGGCCTGCAGGCCGGGCTCGGGGAATTCAAAACGGATCTGTCCGGGAACATTGTCATCATCCGACCAGTCAAAAAGAGAAAGGTCCATGACCATCTCCATTCCGTCTGAATCGAGTTCCATTGCAAGTGTGGTTCCCGAGTTGTACGGATCTTTCTTTCCGTACATCTGGAAGCAGAACTTTACCTTAACGGGTTCACCGGACTTCTGCACGGATACGCCGATGCTGTGCACCTGTTTCCTAAGTCCCTCGACGGTATCGAGCTCGGCGAGCATGGATTCATCTTCAAGATTTCCGAAAAGCTTTGCGGCAGCCTTGAGTCTTCCGTCACTTTCGAAAATGAACTGTATACCCCTTCCGTCGGGCTGGGGATAACCAAGTATCTCCTTATCCCTCATCACATAGTAAAACGGTCTTTTGGCTGTGGGGTCTTTGGGTGCCACAGGTCCGCGTGATTCTGACATTTATATGTCCTCCTTAAATAACTCAGATCTCGATCTGAGAAAATACCTTTCCGATCGGAGCGGGTATGACGAGATCCGCGCTCGAATCCCTTCCCGTAGGTGCCATATTTACTACGACCAGTTTATCCCCCTTGAAATAATCGATGAGTCCCGCGGCCGGGTAAACGGCAAGCGAGGTTCCTCCGATGATAAGGACCTGAGCCTCGGATATATAATGAACCGACTCCTGAAGAGTGTTCATATCAAGTCCTTCTTCATACAATACAACATCGGGTTTGATATCTCCACCACATTTTTTGCACTTGGGTACACTGTCGGTTGAGTCGGCAATGTAATCGATATCATAGAACTCCCCGCACTTGATGCAGTAGTTCCTGAGTGTCGAGCCGTGAAGCTCCAGAACCTTTTTCGAACCTGCGGCCTGATGGAGTCCGTCGATATTCTGCGTGATGACTGCTTTAAGCTTTCCGGCCTTCTCAAGCTCTGCCAGCTTTATGTGTGCGGCATTGGGCTTTACGCCCTTGACTATCAGCTTATCCCTGTAGAATTTATAGAACTCCGCGGTATGTCTTACATAGAACGTGTGTGAAAGTATTGTCTCGGGAGGATAATCGTATTTCTGATTGTATAAGCCGTCCACGCTTCTGAAATCGGGAATTCCGCTCTCCGTGGATACTCCGGCTCCGCCGAAAAAGACAATGTTGTCATATTTTTTCACTATCTCGTTAAGTTCAGCTATCTCTTTCGAGCAATCTTTTTCAGCCATATCATTCCTCCTTCAAAATGTAAGGGCCTTCCGCAAAGGAAGGCCCTCCTTACCGGTACAGGGCCGGATCAAAGTATCTGTTTATAGGCGGGTACGAATACGGGGAAGGTCTTATCACCCTTGATGGACTTTCCGCTTGCGATATCAACTTCCTTGTCCATTATCGTGTATTCGATATCACAGTTTCCCGCGATGACGGTATCCTGCATAACGATGCAGTTCCTGAGCTTGGTTCCCCTTCCGACATGAACTCCCCTGAAGAGCACACAGTTACTTACTTCACCTTCAATGACACAGCCGTCTGCGATAAGGCTGTTTGAAACCTTGGAACCCGTGCAGTATCTTGCGGGGTTATCATCCCTGACGGTCGTATAGACATCGGATCCGTCAAAGAGTGCCTTAAGATTCTCGGGATCGAGAAGCTTCATGTTCTCGTCGAAATAGCTTACCATGTCGCTGATCCTTGCGGAGTATCCCTTGAACTCGTATCCGCAGATCTTCTCAGTTCCGATCATGGGAGCAAGAACGTCTCTCTCATAGAAAACATGTCCCTGCGCATAAGCCTTCTCGATCTGCTCGATGAGTTTTTCCCTTTCGGTAAGGTAAAGGTTCATGGAAAGATTCTGGGGACCGTATTCCTTGGAATTCGTATTGATGGATACGACTCTGTCACCGTCAAGATCGAGAGTGTAATACAGATCGGTGGTCTGTGTAAGCTGCATGTTCATGAAGCTGTAAGGGATCGCCTCATTCTTGTATGCGATCGTTACATCGGCACCGCTCTCCTGATGTGCACGGATCATATCCGAGAAATCAAACTTGCATGCGATATTTGAATCGGTCATGAACACATACTGCTCCTTGCATCCCTTCAGGAATTCAAGAATGCTCGCAACAGCCTCTACACGTCCGTTATAGACCTTGATGCCTTTCTCGGCATAAGGAGGAACGATGTTGAGACCGCCGTTCTTTCTTACAAGATCCCAGGGTCTTCCGCTTCCGAGATGTCTCATAAGGGATCTGTAATTCTTTTTAACGATTATCGAGACATTGTCGATACCGCAGTTTACGAGAGATGAAAGCGTGAAATCGACAAGTCTGTATCTTCCCGCAAAGGGGATCGAGGCCATAAGACGCTCGTTCACGAGCGAAGGAACCTCATTGTCATAGCTGTTGGCGAATATGATCGCCAGCGCATCATGTTTGTTCGTCAGCATTTTCCGCCCTCCCCGACATCTTCCTTGACCATTGCAGTACCGCCGATGACAGCTCCTTTTCCTACGCTGACGCCGGGACCTACGGTGGCAACATTCTTTTCATTTCCGGGTTCGGGTTTTTCACCGACTGTCGCATTCTCACCTATGAATGCATTTTCGCCTATGATGCAGTGGGTGACCCTTGCACCCTTGGATATCTTAACGTTACCCATAACTACGGCATCTTCGACGACCGCTCCTTCTTCAACTTC
>JAGCRJ010000280.1 GCA_017964745.1 Lachnospiraceae bacterium | reverse complement strand
ACAGGGATCACATGTGAGATCGTAGAATTTTCCGAAGAAGAACTTCGCGAAAACCTGCTGAATGATTCAGTTAACAAAAACGGAATCTACGATCTTTGCATGATCGACGGAAGCTGGGTGGCTGAATTTATGGCAGGCGGGATCCTCACCGATCTCAGCGAAAAGGGTTACTCATTTGATGATGATATCATTCCCGCCACAACATCCATCTGCATAAGCAACGATGATATTTATCTGGTCCCCTACTATGGAAATGTAACCGTTCTGATGTATAACAAAAATGTCGCTTCGGAACTGGGATACGAAGAAAGTGATATAGATTCGCTTGATGATATTGTCAAGTATTCATTACTTGCACAGGAAAACGGATACGGAGGATTTGCGTGCAGGGAAGATTCCGAGAACAATACCGTAGTCGATTTTCTTCCGATTCTCAGGTCATTCGGTGGATGGGTGGTTGACGAAAATAACAAACCAACTGTAAACTCCGAAGAATTCAGAAAAGCTCTTGAGCTATACCTGTTCCTTATTGAAAATGGGAAAACCGCATCCAAGGAAGAAATAATTGACGGAATTGAAAACGGTGATATATCCGTTGCGATCGGCTGGCCGGGCTGGTGCGATCCCGGGGTAAATGTAAACACCGAATATATTTCCATACCCGGCAAAGTCAGCGATGATTCCGTAATCTATAACTCCAATATTTACGGTATATGGGATCTCGGCATTCCTGCTAACTGTACCGACAAGGATTCTGCATTGCTTTTGCTTGAATATCTGATGGATCCTGACGTTCAAAGACAGACCGTTGCATACGGTGGTATTCCCTGCAGGTATTCTATCTTAAACGATCCTGAGATGCTGTCGTTAAACCCTCATCTTGAAGAGATCTGTGAAGCTCTGGATAACGGAATATACCGACCGGTTATTAAAGAGTGGCCGGTTTTCTATGCGATCCTCGGGGAGAAAATGAAAAAGATCATAGACGGAGAGTTATCACTTGATGAAGGACTTCTCCTCGCACAAACCGAACTGGAAGTATTAATGAAATGAAGATAAGGATCAGATTTACAAAGCATGGTGCAGTCAGATATATAGGACATCTGGATGTGATGAGATATTTCCAGAAGTGCATCAGAAGAGCCAAGGTCAATGTATCTTATACCGGCGGTTATTCTCCGCATCAGGTGATGACTTTCGCATCGCCTCTGGGTGTGGGAATGGAAAGCGAAGGCGAATATATGGACATAGGTATCGACGATGAACATCCCGATACCAAAGCAATACTTGATTCACTAAATGAGGCAAGTGTTCCCGGAATAAGGATAAGGTCCGTAAGAGTCCTTCCGGAGGATGCCGGTAATGCTATGGCCTCCGTATTCGCATCCGAATATGAGATAAGATTCTATGATGATAAAAAGGATCTGTGTCCGGATGCGAAAACTCTTGGTGATATGATCGGCAGGATGCTTTCATCCGAAACCTGCATATACCATAAAGAGACCAGGAAAACCTCAAGGGATATCGATCTGAAGGAATTCATATATAAGCTGGAGATGACGGAAGATAGCGAACCCGTTGTTAGAATGACCATCAATTCTTCCAGTGCGGATTCCATCAAACCGGTCTTTGTCATGGAATACCTTTTTGATCTGGCCGGTATAACCCTTCCGGATAATGCTTTAAAGATCACCAGACTTGATATGTTTACACAGGGAGATAAAGGTGAGCTTGTCTCACTTGAAGATATCGGTATATGAGCAGAATAAAGCTTCAATCATCCGAAAAAGAAAACGCAAGAAAGCTTTATGAGATGAGAAGTTCCGAAGATTCAAAACTGATCATTACCGATGTTGACGGGAAGATCATCGCATTTTTGTTATCGGACGGAAATCCCATAGGTATAACGGTTCTCGGCGGGAACGATCTTCTTGATCCCGAATGTATAAACTCCGGTGATATCGTCATCGCTTATGTCAGGGATGTAAAAAACGATATCGGTGCCGCATTTATTGAATACGCATCCGGCAGGGACGGCTATCTCCCCTTAAGTAAGCTTCCCAAAGACATATCCGTTAAACAGGGTGATCTCTTACCGGTCAAACTGTTTTCATATGCCCAGAAGGGCAAAAGAGCAACCTTTACGGCCAGGATCGATTATTCAAAATATCCTGACGGTGATATGCTGCGGGAGAAATCCAAACACCTCACCGCATATTCATATCTGTATAAGGATGAATCCTTTCTGAAGGACAGATTGAATAAGGTATTCAGGAAAAATGAATACACGGAGATCGTTACCGATCTTGAATCCGTATTTGAGAATCTGAAGACATCTTATGAAAATATAAGACTGTATGAGGATAATGATTTCGGCCTTTCAAAGCTTTACAGCCTTAAAACTGTCCTTGAAGAAGCAACAGCTAAGAAAGTATGGCTTAAATGCGGTGGTTATCTCTACATTGAGCACACGGAAGCAATGACCGTGATTGATGTAAACAGCGGTAAGTTTTCACCTTCAAAAGGAACCGATAAGGAATCGGCATATCTCTCGGTAAATCTGGAAGCAGCTTCCGAAGTCTGCAGACAGTTAAGACTGAGAAACATATCAGGGATAATCATCATTGACTTTATCAACCTTGTATCTACCGAAGACAGAGAAAGCCTGCTGGAAAAACTCAGATCCGGATCATTAAACGACACAATGAAAGTCTCCGTAGCAGGTATTACCGCACTCGGACTTGTTGAAATGACACGAAAGAAAGAACTGCCTCCCCTTTACGAGCAGCTCAGATAAATATGAAAAAGAGAATTCTTTACGTAATCTTAATAGGTATCATAAATATGGCGATCCTTTCGTCCGCCTATTATCTTTATGTGCAAAAAGAGATTTCAAATATTGAGAAAAATTACAGATACATTGCCGAAGAAAAAGCCAATAACATCGAAGCTACCATCGAATCAGTCATAATCAGAACTGATGCGATCAAGATACTTTTACAGGATTTCGGAGGAAACAGTGTATTTTTCGAATCTCTGGCAGATGATCTGTACGATAATGTCAAGGATGAAACCGGAATCTCTTTAAAATATATATCAATAGCTCCGGACGGAGTTGTTTCTGAAGTATATCCTTTGCTTACCAATGAATCACTTATCGGATACGATTATCTCGATGTTACCAAAACCGGAAATGTGACGGATCCCCGTATTTATGAACAGGGTAATCCCATTCTTACCAATTCATATGATATCAGGGAGGGCGGATTCGGCGTTTCCGGCGCAATTCCCGTCATGTATAAATCAGCCGGGAAAAATACACTTTGGGGTCTTGTCGGATTCAATATATCATCCGATTCCCTTACTGAAGCATTAAATCTTGAAAGTCTTGAAGAACTCGGGATCAATTACAGACTTTCATATCTGGATACGCATAATACAAAACATATAATTCAGGAATCTGCTACAAAACCCGTAAATGAGATCACGGTCCAGTTTCATGTCGAAAACCTTATATGGGAGCTGTCCTTAAGTCCCAAATCGGGGTGGTATCCCGTTTCAAGGATCATCATTACTTTAGTGATAATGGCCCTGATATCCGTATTCATCGGAATGTTTGCCAATGTAATCTTCAGGCTCAGAGATTCCTATCTTATGGTTGTTAAGCTGTCCAATACAGACAGGCTTACCGACTGCTACAACAGAAGAGCATATGAAGATAAACTGAGCGAGTATAAGAATTTCGGTATGGATAAAGATTTTGTCTATATTGCCGTAGATATCAACGGCCTGAAAAAGGCAAACGATACGCTCGGACACCAGGCAGGAGACGAACTTATATGCGGTGCAGCATCACTTCTCAAAAATTGCTTTAAAGAATTCGGAAATGTTTACAGAATCGGTGGTGATGAGTTTGCGGTTATGATACAATGCGATGAGAACAAACTCGAAGAAAGGAAAAACACTCTGACCCGTTCCATGATCAAATGGAAAGGTAAATATGTGCCTCAGCTTGCTATGTCTGTAGGATATGCTCCATACAGAGAAGTTCCGAACAAGGGCATTGACGAACTTGCCAAGCTAGCTGATGAGCGAATGTATGACGCTAAGCGTAATTTCTACATTTCCAGCGGTCAGGACAGAAGAGGAAGATAATCTCCGATGAACTTTAATAAATTCAGGAAGCTTACCGCATTTTCCATAGCTTTTACTCTTGTTATCCCTCTTTGGGGGTGTGGTTCCGACAGCACCTCTGATCTTTCCGTTGTCGACAACGAAACCGTTTTATCCAATGAGGAAAGCATTGTCGGAGTCGATGAAGTCAAAAAGTATCCTATAACCGATAACGGAATTCCCATCTGGGACTTCGATGAATATGTAAACGGAGAGTGGCTGAAGGAATTCGAGGGTTCTGAAGCGACTTATGCTACTAAATATGATGATGCATATGAAATCGAACGATCCAGACTTTATGATATTCTTAATGACTCTTCACTGACAGACCTGCCAACTGACGATCCACTGTACAAGACCAAATATATCTATGATCAGTTCTATGAAGAAAATGTAAATGATTCTCTGAATGAATCTCTGACAGCTTTTCTTCAGCCTGTTTATGATGTGGAAACTTTGGATGATCTTTTTGATCTATATAAAAACAAAGACTATTCATATTTCTGTAATGAATTGGTTTTTAATATTACCGGCGGAGACTGGGGGGATATTGATGCTGTTTACTCCCCTGTGATAAATGATAATCTTTTAAATGAATACAATAATTTTGTTGCGAATCCCACTGACGGAAGCATGACGGAGATATATGCAAATGTTGAAAAGCTCGGTATAGATCAGACCGAATATATTAAGATGCTCAGCAATCTTGTTGTTATCAGCCAGTATTTAAGAGAGTATCAGAACAGTTATGCAAACGGATATAAATATCAGTATTTCTATAAAGAAACTTTTGAACAGAACAATATCGATGTTCCTGTATTTGATATCATTGAAGAATTCACCGAAAAAGAATACAACGGACCGATAGTAGCCACCGAAAACCTGTTTGATTTTTTTGATGTTTTATTCTGTGAAGATAATCTTGATGCACTTAAAGATTCCCTCATCTTAAATATCATATATGATATAAGTTTCATCAACAGCGACTGGAACAGATATGAAGATGAGGAATATGATAATGCTTTCTATTTCACGATAAGTGTATCGAGAGACGTTCTGGCTCTTGAGTATCAGTCAAGATATTTTGATGAAGAAAAATTGAAAGAGATCCGTCAGTTCGTTTTTGCAATCAAGACACAGGCACAGAGCGTCGTCAAAGAATTTGAATGGCTTTCGGAAAAGAGTATGGAGACCGCAGTCAGAAAGATCGTTCTGATGAAACCTTCATACGGAGTAAGTGACCACGTTTATGATCTTTCCGATGTTGTTCTGAGTGATGATCTTTTTGAAAATTTTATCAATATAATAAAAAGCAGGAGAAAATTTTCTTATTCGCAGCTTTATTATTTCGATGAAGAAAGAGGAACATTTTTCCAGAATAATTTTGATGTCAATGCATATTATAATGCCAGCCTGAATAATATCACTCTGACTACAGGATTATTAACCGAGCTTCTTGAAACCGATATGACATATGAGGAAAAAATAGCTGAACTCGGAATGACGGTTGCACATGAGATATCACATTCCTTCGGTCCATCCTGCATATATTTTGAAGGTGACGGCTATTACGATCAGTGGATGACCGATGAAGAGATCAATGAATATGATGACCGTATCAGAAGGATAATACAATTCTTTGACGGAAAAGAGACAGAGTATTTTGATCCGATCAACGGCGCATACTATGCAGATGAAACTTATGCCGATCTTATGGCAATGGAGATCTGTTTAAGAATACTGGAGGAGCAGGATAATGTTGATTACGATCTGTTCTTCAAAACATTCGCTTCAAGAAAAGCAACATATTATACAGAAGAAAGTGCCGCATTATTAAACGGAGATAATCATCTTCCAGCCAAGTTCAGGATCAATTATATACTCGGACAATTTCCCAAATTCTATGAAGTATACAAGATAGATGAGGAAAGTCCGTTCTATGTCCCGAACCTGGAACGCCTTACCATATTCAAATGAGAATAAAAAAAGCTGTAAAATTTGTATCTATATTTCTTTTGTCCATTATATTCATCTATGCCTGGACATGGATTCCCGTGACCGAAAGGATCTCTTTGGATCTTACGGATAACGGTCCTATAGGCTTCAGGATTGCTCTTATTACAGATCTGCATTCCTGTTATTACGGCAAGGGGCAGAAAAGCCTGATTGACCGGATAGACAACGAAGAACCTGATATAGTCGTTTTTTCCGGAGATATATTCGATGATAAACTTAGCGATGAAAACGCTAAGATCGTATTTGAAGATCTGGTCACCAAATATCCCTGTTACTATGTTACCGGAAATCACGAATATTGGAGTGGGAGAGCAGACTCCATGAAGGATTACCTCAGGTCCATAGGGGTGCATGTTCTGGAAGGAGATTGTGAGAGGATAGAAGCAGGAGATCATACGATCGATATGTGCGGTGTTGATGATCCCACCGATATAGGATACTACCCCTGGATCGATCAGTTTGACAGGGCATATTCCGAAACTGATCCTTCACATATACGGATACTTGCAAGTCATCGTCCGGAAAAGATTAACACATATGAGAAATATGATTTTGACCTTATACTTGCCGGACATGCACATGCAGGCCAGTTCAGGATTCCTTTTATAAACCGGGGACTTTTTGTTCCCGACCAGGGATCAATGGCATTGTATGTAAGCGGACAATATGAACTTCCAAACGGTAGTATAATGGTAGTAAGCAGAGGTCTGGCAAGAGAAAGCACTCCGCTTCCAAGATTCTTTAATCATCCGGAAGTTGTTATAATCGATATTTGATCTTATATTCGGACATATAAAAACACAGGCTTTAAAAGCCTGTGTTTTTATATATATAAGAAATCCGTTTTATGAAAGTTCATTTAACAGGCCTTCAAGGCCTTCCCTGTCATAAAGATCTTT
>JAGCRJ010000279.1 GCA_017964745.1 Lachnospiraceae bacterium | reverse complement strand
TTTATCATGAAGGATTCTGATCTCAGAGTCATATCGAATTATGCCTGCGATCCCGGTAATCCCGTTACGTTTAAGATCAAGGATCAGGTTTACTGGATGGAAGAGCTGCTGTACTTTTTATGATGAAAAGAGATCGTTATCCGGCATAGGTGAGTCACGGGGACTGTCCCCGTGACTTTATTTTATGGTAAAATCCGGGGTATGGATATTAATGGGAAAAACAGGAAATCCGGAACAAAACTCGATATGAGGTTTATTGAGATTGCTTTGGTCGTTCTTTATATCGCATGGTTTGTAATGATATTGATGGTAACGAGTTATCCGGCTCCCGGGTTTGCCGCGCCGGGTTATGCTATTGTGTTCGGCCTTACACTGCTTTCTTTGATTTATTATGTCTATTCTCTGATAGCTCCCGCTAAGGAAGACGGAAAGCCGGATGAGAATCTTAATTATCCGGATGTTCCGAAGGGAGTACTTACCAAGACCGGAGCCAGGGTCTGGCTTTGCAAGGATTTTAAAACGGGAAGGGAGCTTTCGGCTCATCCCAGGAAGATCTTTACGGTAGTGCTTCCTTTTTTCTGTCTTTTTATTTTTAATTCTTTCTTTTTCAGGGGTATATTCTTTTATCTGTTCTATGTTCTGTATATTGGTATGATCCTGGGGTTCTGCATAGGAGTTGCATATCTGATGGAAAAATATAACTGGCATCTTCAGAGCGCCTTTATCAGACTGGACGGGAAACTTTATTATATGCGCCTGGGATACATCAATGTTAACAGGGGAGATGTCGCAGTGGAAGTTGAGGGTGTAAAATCGGCACTGGTAAGATCTACCCGGAGGGATACTGAAAGTTATTCATATCTCCTTTCACTCCTTTTGGGTGAGTATGAATCCCATGCCGATGTGGTGAAGTTCATAAGGCTTAATGACCCTGTTATCGAGAGTAAGGACAGGCTTAATGCGGTTATCTCATACGATGCCGGCTCGGGGGACGGGAGCAGGGGGATATTAAAGGTCAGAAACGGCTATGACTGGCCGAATATTATTGTTTAGAACCGTAATTTGTTATATAATATACGGTGATTTTTTATTAGAGAAAGGAGCCGATTTATGGCACTGCTTGAAGATTGGAGAACACTCGCATACAACGAAAAAGCTGACAGAGGACAGATGCAGAAACTCTGGGCTGATTATTTTGCCAAAGAGAAGGATATTTATGCACAGCTTCTTAAGAATCCCGATGAGGAAGTAAAGGGAACCGTTAAGGATCTTGCCGCAAAGTACGGCCTTGATCTTATGTTCATGACAGGTTTCCTTGACGGCATCAACGATTCCCTCAAGACTCCCAATCCCATTGAGGATATGACCGAGGATACCGAGGTTTCACTTGCTTTCGACAAGGAACTCCTTTACAAGAACATGGTTGGCGCCGGAGCTGACTGGCTCTACGGACTTCCCGAGTGGGAGGCTATCTTCGACGAGGATAAGCGCAAGGCTCTTTATCATGAGCAGAAGATATCCGGAACCGTTAAGCGCGAGGGAGCCAAGGTGTATCCCAACGATCCCTGCCCCTGCGGAAGCGGCAAGAAGTATAAGAAGTGCTGCGGAAAGGCATCATAATGAACAAGGACAAAAAGGCTGAAGAACCGAAAGTTAATGAAAAGGTTGAAAAGCCCGGGCGCAAGAAGCTTAAGCCCACGGCTGCTTTTTACGGACTTATCTGTGTGATCATCGGCATCATCGATCTGGTCAATCCGGAGAAGATGCTGAACATCATCGCCTATGCTCTCGGTATTTCCGCCATCATCTGCGGTCTTGTCTTTATAATCGTTTATGTTGCAAGGGATGTGAAATACAACCTCAACAATAACGATTTTCTCAGCGGACTGATCGCAGTTGTCGTGGGAATAGTCATCCTGATCAAGTGGCAGCAGTTCATGGAGCTTGTGCCCATTGTGCTGGGTGTGCTCATTATCGTAAGCGGCTGCATCAAGCTTCAGGATGCCATAGATCTTAAAAAGCTCGATCATCCCGCATTCCTGATGATGCTGATCGTAGCGATAGTTTTCATTATCTTTGGTTCGATACTTGTGGCAAATCCTTTTAAGAGTGAGATCATTCTCATGAGGATCATCGGCGTTTCACTCATCATCGCCGGAATGACGGATCTGTTCACATCGGTCTTTTTTGACGGAATAAGAAAATCTTATCAGCCCGAGACGATCGAGACCACTTACGAAGAGGCTGAGGAAAAGAAATAAGAAAGGCAAGAAAATGAAAAAACTTGAAGAGTACGTAACAACTATTCCTGATTTTCCCGAAAAAGGCATAATGTTCCGTGACATCACATCCGTTCTTCAGGATGCCGACGGACTTAAGCTTGCTATCGATACCATGCAGGAAAAGATTAAGGATCTTGATTTTGATGTTGTTGTAGGTCCCGAATCAAGAGGTTTCATTTTCGGAATGCCTATCGCATATAATCTGCATAAGCCTTTTGTGCTTATCAGAAAGAAGGGCAAGCTCCCCAGAGAAACAGTTGAGAAGACCTATGATCTCGAGTACGGCACCGCTACCATCGAGATGCACAAGGATTCCATCAAGCCCGGACAGAAGGTTCTCATCGTTGACGATCTTATCGCAACAGGCGGAACCACACAGGCAATGATCGATATGATCGAAGGTCTCGGCGGTAAGGTTGTCGGAATCGCAGTGGTCATGGAACTTGCAGGTCTTAAGGGAAGAGAAAAGCTTGCGGGCTACAGACTCGATTCATGTATCATCTATCCCGGAGCATAAGCTGCGGGAAAATATATATTTTTTCAATGTTGCG
>JAGCRJ010000278.1 GCA_017964745.1 Lachnospiraceae bacterium | reverse complement strand
GGGGATCTCCTCAATTCGGTTCAGCTGTCCGTTCCAGTATTCGCGGATGCCGAGGATCGTGATCCTTTCGCTGCCTTCGGGAATGATGAAGAGGTCTCCGAGCGGCTCGTAATGGCTCTGATACTCGGGGATTCCTGCCATCACTTCATTGGCCAGGTCCTCAGCTTCGGATATCCTGCCCTCGCGGATCAGCTTTCTGATCTCGGGAATTCCCTCACGCGCATCGGGATTGATGCGGTCGCGGGGACCGCTCCACCATATGCTGTCATTATTCAGCTGGAAGCGGTCTACAAGCGTGCCGCCGAAGCACATCGCTCCCATGAATCCGTTTCCGAGAGGGAGTGCACTGTTCCAGTCATTAGTCGCTCTGTTATACCATAATCTGTTCATCTTTTTACCTTAGCTCCAAGCATTCGCAGTTATGCTTCCATATATGATGTAATTATACTACATACTTATAATCAATCCTTCTGATGGTATAAAACTTCAAAATGATGGTTTATGATATATATATAAGTGACGCGGGAGGCTGATCATCCGTCTATATAATCAGAGGTAAATGATCATGAAAAGAAAAACATTACGTCAGTTTATAATATTCATCCTACTGCTCGCAGCGGATATCACTCTGTTTATCCTCCTGGCAAAAGTGTTCAGATATGTGCTCTGGGATATCGTGGGTTATGACATAGCCGATTATGAGGACTATTACGGCATGATGGAAAGTTCCAGGGTGTACAGGTTCGGATCGGGTTGCTGCGAATATCTTTACGTACTGCTCAAGGCTTTGGTCCTGACCAATCTCGAGATCACATTGTACAAGAAACTCGGCGGTTCAAAAGCACTTCTCATCACCGCGGTTGTCGTACATACGATCATATTTATACTGTGCACCGTATATGTGTACAGATTCCTTGACGGATATAATATTTTCCGGCTTCTGAGATATTTCCTTACCGAAGCGGAGCCTCCATTTTAAAGAAACGGACTGAATATGAAGAAAAAAATACTCGTCACGATCATATGCATACTTACCTGCCTGCTCGCGGGATGCGGCAATACGGGAACCGTCACCGATAATTCGGTAACAGACACTGACAATGCGGACGGCGGAGCGGCCGTCACAGCCTCCGACCCTGTCAAAGAGCCCTATATTCTCGTTACCGTGGATGAGTTCAGGGATTATTACGATGTGAGCAGCGACGAGATATCGGATGATGTGATCGAAAGATATATTTTCAATTACGATGTCACCGCTGAAAAAATGGAAAACAGTTCTTACATAGATACTCTCAGAATGATCGTAGAACGCGGGGAAGATGCCGCACTCGGATGTGGTCTTACCCGCCTTCGCAGTTTCAGAAATATATCTGAAAAAAGCTGGGATGAATTTATTAACGAAGCAGACTGGATCTATATTTATATCGAATACCCAAGCAGCACCGAATTTGCCGGTCCGGGCGAGAATATGGTAATAGACCTGAGAGAAAAAAAGATCTACTTCAATCCGTATTTTGCAGATTATCACGACGCAGAGCTGATCGCGGACCTGACCGATGAAGACATGGAGAAGATCATGCACGATCTTCCGGAAAGTCTGATGAGACCGCTTCAGGGAACCGAGGATCACTGCTATTCCTACAATGTATATGCAGGCAACAGAAGATCTTACGGATTAATAGAAAGCCATTGGACAGTCTTCGATAATTTCAATGACTCTTTCGACTCGTTCTATATAGACCTTTTCGAAAGCTGCTTCGGACAGGAACACACCATTCCCGAAGAAACGTATTAATCGCTGTAGACTCTCCTGTGGATCAGGTTGTTCAGGAATCTGAGAAGGCATGCGATACCGAAATTCATGAGCACGACACCCGCAAAGATCGCTATCCCCACGGGGAATCCCCAGTTGAGGAATCCGTACCAGTCGTTCGTCTCGGGCCAGGTTCCGATACCGTTTATAAGAATATTTCCAAGATAAAAGATTCCGTATGCAAGTGAAAGCGCCGCACAGTAGAAGGTGTACCTGAACGGGATCTTTTCTTTTGCCCTGAAGATTATGAATTCTGCCATCGCAAGCAGCGGAACTATCAGATGAAAGTAACGATTGCCTCCTTCGTAGAGGTTAAGGTCGGGATAGAGCGGCTGAAGAAATGCCGCGATAATAAGAAAAGTAAGTCCTACAGCGGATGCGGACATCATCTTGGTGATAATGGGGAACT